>CAYYUS010000088.1:0-7973 GCA_964474925.1 uncultured Akkermansia sp.
CAAAGCCTGTCACGTATGTGACAGGCTTTTTTCGTTTAAGGCAGCGTCACAAGCTCGCTTGTGTAAGCTGACGAGAATGAAAAAAGGCAACTGAACGCGGAGCGTTTAGTTGTAAGGCTTTGGGTAAGGCGAACTGCGAGGATGTCGACGCAGTCGACAAATCCGAGGCGAGAATCTGTATAATGCAGAACGACTCTTGAAAATGACATTTTATCAATCCAAATAGTATGGCATATCTGCCCTTGCCTAAGAGATACTAATAAGACATATTTGCAATATGAGTTTAGACAAACAAGCAGTTTGCAAAAAGGTCGGCACTAAAATCCGTGAGATCAGAACAAACAAGGGTTTGTCTATTGAGAAAGTTGCTAATCAGGCTGGTATTGATTACACGCAATTAAGTCGAATCGAATTAGGAAAAATAAATACCAGTGTCTATCAAGTTTATGTTATCTCAAATTCACTTTCAGTGAGTGTTCCAGAAATATTTCAAAACCTAGATTAAAAATCACAATACATCCAAAATGAAAACGCTAAAATTATCATTTCTTCTATTTGCATACTTCTTTATAAGTAGTTGCTCTAAATCCGTGCCAGCACCTGCCCCTGTTGCGTCATTTACTTGGACTGCATCTTCCCCAACATCTCCTTCTGTTGTCAGTTTTACAAATACATCAACTAATGCAACTTCTTATAGTTGGGACTTTGGTAATGGGGCAACTTCAACTGTTGCCAGTCCTTCACATACATATACTACTTCAGGTTCATTTACTGTTAAGCTTACAGTAACAGGAGCAGGGGGTACTAATTCAACAAGCCAAACAGTTAATATTGCTGCCCCAACTGCATTGCAAATTACTGTTAAAGATAATTTGGGAAATGCAGTTTCTGGTGCTTCAGTTAAGCTCTATAGTAGCGTGACGGATTGGACTAACGGGACTAATCAAATTCTTACAACATTAACTACTGATGCATCTGGTGTTGTGAGATTCAGTCCGCTTAGTGCGATCAAATATTATTGGTATGTGAGTAGTGGTTGTAAAAATAATAGCTATGGAAGCAATACAACTACAAATGCATTGACTGCAAATATTAATAATACAGTAACTACAATAATTGATGGAACTGGCACACTTATTATTAATAATACATCGACAAATCCTTATGATGTTTATATAAATAATGTGCTACAAGTTGCAAACATGGCTGGGGGTACAAGTAAACAGTTTTCTGCACCAGTAGGGGCCTACATAATTCGAGTATTACAGAAATCTGGATTCATAGTATTCCCAACTGATAAGACGTATAATCTAAATCTGAGTTGCGGCGGTACAATAACAACAACTTTTCCTTAATCCTTAATTAAAAAATAAAATTTTCATGAAAAAGTCATTCGTAAAATTTGCTGCCATTGTGATGGTTATGCCTGTATTGATTACAAGTTGTGCCTCTATTTTAGGCAAGAGCGCTTACCCGGTTTCGATTAATAGTAACCCCAATGGTGCGGACATTAGTATCACCGATAAAAAAGGGAAAGAAGTTTATAAAGGTCAAAGCCCTGCAACTGTTTCATTAAAGTCTGGAGCTGGATTTTTTTCTAGAGCAGAGTATCAGGTAAAAATTTCTTCTAAAGGTTACACAGATCAAGTTATTCCAGTTAATTACAAGCTTAATGGCTGGTATTACGGTAATTTATTACTTGGGGGATTTTTGGGGATGTTAATAGTTGATCCGGCAACTGGAGCAATGTGGAAATTAGATACACCGCCAATCAGCATTACTTTGCGTAAGTCAAACGCTTTGAATACTCCAACATTAGAGATTCTAAATGTAAATGAAGTTTCTGATGCAGTTAAAGCGAACATGGTAAAAATCAAGTAGTTTTTTTCTTTGATTTTATATAAAGAGGGGGCAATTTGTTAATTCGAGTTGCCCCCTCTTTAGTTTTTTAAGTAATACAGTTAGTCTTGAATGCATTATTGTAATTCGATATATATTATATTTATCTCTCAATTAATTCATCCAAACACATAAAAAGCTGAATTTCAAATTATAATTGATGAAACGCCACTATTTTTCAGAATCGATTAATGCATTTTGCTCTCTTTCTGTGGAAGAGATAATTGGCATATTAATTTTGAATAATGAGTTTTCTAGTGAAAGAACTCAAACTGAAGCGTGGATTAAGCAAATTGAAATATTACAGCCACTATTAGTTGGGTTTAATGGGTCTATTTTCTTTGAATATTCTATTCCTAGAATGGGAAAGAGAATTGATGTTGTATTAATTATTGATAATGTCATTTTTATTCTTGAGTTCAAAGTTGGTGAAAAAGAATTTTTACAAGCGGCTATAGATCAAGTTTGGGATTATTCACTGGATTTAAAAAACTTTCATGAAACAAGTGCCAGTCATTTAATTGCACCTGTACTTGTTGCTACTAAGGCAAAAGAGGTATTAATTTCAATTGCTACAACAAATCATAGCGATAATCTATTATTTCCTATTAAAGCAAATGCAAATAATTTATTGCATACAATCAATGCAGTTCTTGAATATAGTGAGGGTGAAAATGTTGATTCGGATAAATGGGTACTAGGGAGATATTCTCCAACCCCAACTATTATTGAGGCCGCTATGGCTTTATATAACGGACATACTGTTGCAGATATTTCAAGAAGTGATGCTACTGCAAAAAATCTTTCTCACACAAGTGATGCGGTTTCTGATATCATTAAATCAGCTAAAGAAAATAGTGAAAAAGCAATATGCTTTGTTACTGGAGTGCCAGGAGCAGGTAAAACTCTTGTTGGTCTAAACATTGCAACGAAGCATTTTGACAAGGACGAAGGCCTTACTAGCGTTTTCTTATCAGGTAATGGACCGCTTGTAGCTATTTTGCGAGAAGCATTGACAAGGGATAAAGTAAAGAGGGTTAAGGCATCTGGTAAAAAGATAACAAAAGGTGAGGTGATGAGTGAGGTTAAAGTGTTTATTCAAAATGTGCATCATTTTAGGGACGATTGTTTGGTAGATGAATTTGCCCCACCATTTGATCATGTGGCTATTTTTGACGAAGCACAAAGAGCCTGGAATAAAGAAATGACAACAAATTTTATGTCTCGAAAAAAGGGACGTCCAGGGTTTCAATTTTCTGAACCTGAATTTCTTATTTCTTGTCTTGATAGGCATAAAGATTGGGCTGTTATTGTATGTCTTGTTGGTGGTGGTCAAGAAATTAATACAGGTGAAGCGGGAATTAGCGAATGGATAGAATCTCTTAATAGGTCATTCCCAGACTGGAAAGTTTATATCTCTAATAAATTGGAAGATTCAGAGTATGCCTCTGGTAAATCATTAGAATTAATAAAAGAACATAAGTCTGTTTCTATAAAACCAGAATTGCATTTATCTGTTTCACTTAGGTCATTTCGAGCAGAACACCTGTCCTTATTAATTAAGAATATTCTTGATTTGAATATTGACAAGGCTAAAGAATACTTGGTTGAAATCAACAAAAAATATCCAATTGTAATATCTCGTAATTTAGATAAAGCGAAACAATGGCTAAAGTCTAAAGCAAGGGGCAGCGAACGTTATGGCATTGTCGTTTCTTCGCAAGCACAGAGACTAAAACCTTATGCTATCGATGTAAAATCTCCGATGGACCCCATACATTGGTTTTTAGATGATAAAGATGATGTGAGGTCGTCTTACTATTTAGAAGATGTAGCTACTGAGTTTCATGTTCAGGGTTTAGAGTTGGACTGGGCATGTGTAACTTGGGATGCAGACTTTAGATATTCTGATGCGGGGTGGCAGCACTATTCTTTTGTTGGAAATAAATGGCAGCATATTCGAAAAGAAGAAAGAAAGCAATATTTGAAAAATGCATATCGCGTATTATTAACCAGGGCAAGACAAGGTATGGTTATTGTTGTTCCAGAAGGGGATTCTCAAGACCCTACTCGAATGAATGATTATTATGATACAACATATGAATACCTTAAGTCAGTTGGGTTTGAAGAATTAACCTAGTAAACTATCTCTAATAGGTTTAATACTCCTTTTTCGAAGGAATAACACCACGAACACCCCCTTTTGGGTTTGATACGTCTCCAGCATAACGAGGAATTAGATGAATATGGACGTGAGGGACTGTTTGTCCTGCTGATTCTTTTATATTTACTCCGATATTAAAGCCTTCAGGTGAATATTTTTTTTCAAGTAATTGCTTCCCCTGATTAACTAAATCCCAACAAGCATTTTGCATTTCAATATCTAAATCAAAATATGAATAGCAATGAAGTTTAGGTATAATTAATAAATGGCCATTACTTACTGGAAATTTATCAAAGATTGCAAATGCTTTTTTATTTTCAATAACTATATCTCTCTTTGATTCAAGTATACAAAAAGGGCAGCTTATCTTATTATCGTCGATTATCATAAAAATTCGAATCCGTTATTTGAAGCTATTGTAATTAAAGGCTGCATCTTTTCTTTAAACTTTTCTTTTGTGAAAGACTTTGGAAGAGTAGAAATTTCATTAATATCTGGGAAAATGGTTAAATAGTCCTCTAAAAAAATATTTGTTGGTGACTTTACATTAATAATTTCTATCGCTGTTTTTTGTATATCGAAAAAAGAATTAAAGTACTTATCTATAGAAGGAAGCTTATCGCTTTTTGAACTATTAAAAATTTTATCGGCTGGTATTAAATTCCAAATTAAATCATGAGACACAAAACTATACGGTACAAAATGCTCAACAGCATATTCACCTATTTTGATAGGTTTGCCTGTGTAAATACATTTCAGACTCCCATGTTCTTTAATAACAATATCCCAAAATTTACTTCTTTGTTGCGTTAATGCTCTTCTTGTTGCTGGTTGTATTAGTTTATTTGGGATATCTGGAATATTTGGATTCTTTTTTTGTAAATAAAGGGATAAATTCCAGTAACAAAATTCTTTTAAAATTTTACTATTCTCAACTAAGTAATTAAACCAAATTGGATTTATTTGTATAAAATCATTGTACAATCCATACAAACATCTAGTACTCTCTTCTTTTGAAAATTCATAAATCTCTTTTTCGGTTTTTTTAGGAAACCATGGGCTTAAAAACCAATGCGGTACATTTTTATTAAAATGTAAAAGTTGCTTTATAGTAGATTTATTATTCGTAGAATTTAAAACTTTCTCTATCTCAGTTCTTTTCGCATCAATATTTATATTTTCAGCATCCTTAATGAATTTAATCGCTTCTTGTAACTTATCTTGATTTCCAAAAGATACATGAAAGTAATTGACAGTATACCATGCTGTACTAATCATTTTTGTATATAAGTCACGTTTATATATTCTTAAATTCCCCGTTTCAACTTCATTCAAAATTGATAAAAGCCAATAAAACTTATATGGTGTTGTTGTATTATTAAAACAAGCAGCCAGATTGGCTATAGGTAAACTTTTGTTATATGGAAGATTAACCATTTAATATACTTTTAAAATAGTCTCTTGTTTCTTTATCTACAAAATACACATAACATCCTTTCATTCCTCTTGTCATTAATGTTCTATAAGTGTTCTTGATAACCAAGTCAAGCATTATTCTAGTCTCTGATGGCTTTTCCATAAGTTGTTTTTTATATCCATGTACCGATTTGTCCGAACTGGCACGTTTAGAAACATCTGTAATTACTTGTCCATCTCTTACAATAAAATCTTCTCCAATAATTACTCCTATATAATCTACTTCTAAACCCTGGCAGGTGTGAATACAGCCAATTTCATTAACGGATTTAGGACTGATAATCCATGTGCTTCCATCTTCAGTCAGGTTCCATTTCATTTTAAAATCATACTCTGGAAACTCAATATCAAATTTGCTTACGTCTTTTTTACTAGGCCATTTCCAACAATATCCTGCAACTAATCTAGCTCTATTATTTATTTCATTCTTCTTAAAAATGATGTCTTTTAATTCAGATGGACTATCTACTACTTTGAAATCATATTCGATATCACCTAAGTCTTCATTTGCTGTTTCTTTTATCTGTAAAATATTATCAAGCCATGCCAAGTATCCATCTGAGCCATTACACCTAAACTGTGAGTTTAATTCCATTTCTGTAACATCGGCACCTAATTTATGAGCCCAAAATTCGATCTCGCTTTTTTGACCAATATCCTTGAGTGTTACACGTTGGTCCTCGTCAATAAAAAATATGCAAAATTTAGAGGCAGAAATGATTTCTTTTATTTGGTTTTCACCAAGATTACCATATAAACCACTATGTTTATTTAAGCGATGGGCTTCGTCAATAATTAAGGCGTCATATTCGTTTTCTGGAGTTTCAATAAATGCTCCTGAACCTTTGAATAAATTCCTGATTATCGTAGGTTTTATGCTCCCCGTTAACCTTGATTCATAAACGGCTCGAGGTGCAGCATTTTTCGATACATAATGCGCGAGTAAGCCAGTTTTAGTAAGTTCAACTAATAGATTAATTGCAACCACAGATTTACCTGTACCCGGTCCGCCTTGCACAATTAGAACCTGCTTGTTTTTTATGCTTGCTTGCTTGGCTAAAGCCAATGCATTCTCATATACCACTTTTTGGTCATCAATCATCACAAATTCTTGATTGCCCTTTAACATTTTACCAATGCTATCTGCAAGCATTTTTGATGGTCTGATCTTGCCATTTTCAATACGGTATAAAATATTTGACCTGTCACCATACTTAACATGGCTCTTAATAAATTCTCTTAACTTAACTGCATCACTTTTTAAAAATACTGGCGCTTTTTGTATGTATTCTGAATAAAAATCGTTTTTAATTACATTGTCATCAATGTAATTATGTAGGTAAGCGCAAGGATGTAATTGAATATTTTCGGTATAAACAACCTCGTTAAAGCCTTGCAATAAAGTGGCATAAGACCAAGCTTGATATGATGGATGAGTATGTTCCCCCATTCTGCCTCCAACATAAGTTTCAACAATTGAATCTTTATTTGTCAATTTAGCTTCCGACCATTGCTTAAGTTCGATTAATAAGACACTATCTTGATTATTTTCATCTTGTCCAGAAATAATAAAATCTATCCTTTTGCCAGTTTGAGGAATTTGGTATTCAATTGCAACTCCACAATCATCAGGGATTTGTTGGTCTTGCATAATTCGATCCATGTAAACTAACGAAGCAGCCCAGGACTTAATTTCAGCAATACCGACACCCCGGTTTAATTTTTGTTTGACGTTTTTTAAAACAATACCCTCTATGTCGTTGGTGAGAACGTCATTTAAGAATTGAGTTTTATTGGCATTATAAACTATCAAAGCTCATCATATTTTTTCGCAGTCCCTTTTGCTTTCTCTACAGGGTATTTTTCTGAATTCTGCTTAATTTTTTCAAAAACGATTTCTTTTACATCAAGTCCACACTTTTCAGCCATTAAGAAAGCATATGCGAATACATCAGCTAACTCTTCTTTAATTTTTGAAGGATTTGCAGCGGTAGCATCTTTCCAAATAAAAGCTTCTAATAACTCGCCAGCTTCAATATTAAGAGCTATTGCTAAGTCTTTTGGATTATGGAATTGCTCCCAATCTCTCTCGTTTCTAAATCCGACTAGTGCGTTGGTTATTTCTTGTATATCTGTCATTGTGCTAATTTACATATTATAAATTTTATTTCTAGCTTTCCATTATAAACATTGACAATTATTCATTGGATTCAGCTGTGCAGCCGGCTATTAGGCTAAAAAAGGTCCTGCAAACAACCGGTCTGGTTAGTAGTAGAAGAAACTGGCTATTGGTGAACTGATTTTTACTGTTGATGAAAGCTTAAGAAAATTTCGAAATGTTCTTTGGTTAATTTTTATACCGTAATTAGTTAAATCAACAAAGCCATCATTTAGTAGGGATAATTCAATCTCATCAGCATTTACAAATGGGATT
>CAYYUS010000089.1:0-7961 GCA_964474925.1 uncultured Akkermansia sp.
TTAGATCGTGCTTTAAAGCAAATTCCTTTACTGCTCTCATTTGTATCTTTTGTCCCCTACCCGCTGGTTTATCATGATAGGTGATCACACCATCAAGATTTTAATTATTTTGAATAAGCGCATCCAAACTTGCTACTGCAAATTCGGGAGTACCCATAAAAACTATTTTAAGTTTATCACTCATTTATACATTTAACCAATACACAAATTTAACAACAATTGCGCGGTTCTTTATAGAAAAATCGGTGTTGTTGTAATTATCACTATAAACTATAAATAGATCGCTCATTGGCCTGAAACGCCATTGCAACCTTCCGTTGAAGTTAATATTGTTGGCTTGCGTATTATACTGCCAAAAGGTAGTTAAAAATAATGAACGCGAAACCGAAAGCTCTATGCGAGGACTAATGAGATCTAACTCAACCTTTTTGCTCAAATAAGGTAAATAGATCTCATCGCGTGTATACGATGCAGAAAAGATCAAATATGGCTGTAAACGATAGGTAAGATCGGCTACCATAGAGAATTTATTTCCGGTAAAATAACTGCCATACGTTGCGGTAACTCCACCGGTAAGAGTTTTGCGTACATCCGAACGAATATTCACGCCTGCATTTTGATACAGATAATCGCCAGATGCTGTTGTTTGTGGTTTTCCGCTAAAACTTACATCGGTTGGAAATAAAAGTTTGGTGTAATAGGCATTAGCAATAAAAGAAAGGAAAGCCGAACTTTTAAAATAAAGGTCGTAGGTGCCTTTCAAAAGCCAATCAGTATTTTTAAATGCTTGGTTGCGGTAATGATCGAGGTAGATGGTATGTCCAATTTTATTTATAAAACCATTTTTAGGAAAAGAAAAATAATACAGATGCGGCTCTAAGCGCCAGTAAGTAAATCGGTTCAACTTACCTGTTTGATCGGTTTGAAAGATCCGCGGTGTAAAACCAACTTCGGCATTGTAATTCCTATCTACATACTCATGATTCCATTCTGCACTCCAATGCCGTGAACTATAATTTAACCAACTTGCATGCGTAAATGCATTCGCATTATTTTTACTTCCTAATGAGTGATGAAAAAAGAATTTACCATTCCACTTGTTATTCGCACTTGATAAATTATAGTCCAAACCCATCACGCGATTAAAATTGTTATCTGAATAGCCGCTTGTATCAAATTGTTGGCGATTCACAAAAATTGCAGCAATATTGCTTCTTTTAAAAACATTGTATTGGGCCGCGGCCGCAAAATAATTTTGCGAAAAAACCTTTCGGGTATCCAACGACTTTTCCCCGGTTTGCATATCTAAAATACCGATGCGCCAATTCTTACTTGGCTTTCCACTTAATCTTACGCCACCTAATATAGGAATGATGGTTCCGTTATCTAATCCAATACGTCGCGAAAAAAATGGACGGATCTGTCGGAATCCAAAACGATCGAACAGATCGCTATTCTCGATAAAGAATTGGCGTTGCTCAGGAAAAAATAAACTAAAGCGCGTTAAGTTGGTTAATTGTCTATCCACTTCAACTTGACTAAAATCAGGATTAACGGTCATATCCAAATTAAGAGACGAACCCAAAACCATTTTTGCATCGGCGCCAACGCTGCCATCAATTTTTTGCGAGCCGGGAATTTTATAATCCTCACTAAAACGTCCTATCCCATATGGGATCACCGAAGTATTGGAGCCGCTCTTTTTTGGCGGTTCTTTTTCAAATACAAGATCGCCGGCAAAAGCTAATGTAGAAATATTGAATTGCCGTGGCACTTTTACCCAACAACTATTTTCGTTTGTTCCAAGATCGTTTCGCGAAAAATTAATACGCCATGTTGCCAGGTTTCCTTTGAATCGAATTGACTTAAAAGGAATCTGCATTTCAACGGTCCATTTACCTTTGTAACGTTTTGTTTCGCCATACCACTTATTATCCCAAATAGTTGTTACACCTTGTCCGCCACCATTAGACACCAAACCTTCGCGTTGAACCCCATAAGGATTTAATCCAAACGAAAAACCATTTTGTTGATCACTAAATGGGTCAATAGTTGCAACAAAAGCATCGCTGATAGGATACGAAAAATCGCGCTTTAAAGATTGGATCACATATGTGTGAGGAATGCTATCATAACAAATGGCGGCTATGTATAAATTATTCTCATCATAGGCCACCATCACTTCTGTTCTTTCCTTTGCTAAAGAAGTGTCGTTGGGAAAATTTTGCCAAAAACTACCGGTTCTTGGCGCTGTTTGCCATATAGATTCAGAAAGGTCTCCATCAATAATGATCTTCTCAGAAATAAAATTTGCTGAGGCAGAACGCTTATCTTGCTGCGCCATGCAAAAACCAAAACATAACGATAAAATAAAAATAATTGGAAATTTCACAAGGCTGAAATTAATGTAAAATACTTACTTGCCAAAACGATTCAGGATTTTTACGCCAAAAGAATAGCGAACAAAATTAAAACTAAGATCCCTGCAGTAATAGCAAAAAGAACTAGACATATGCTTTTTACAACTTTCGCTAATTTCCTACCTTTATAAAAATCAGGCTTGGCATCAATTTCTCTAATGGCTGATTGAGGGATGAAGTATGCAAAAATAATACCCAAACCAAAAACAAAACATCCAATTAGCAAACAAAGTAGAGCCCAAACCGATTTTGGGTGCATTTTCTTTGGGCCTTTGTACTTGTTTTGATTGTTCTCGTAAGGATTGTTTGGAATTGACATGTTTGACGTTTGCGGTGCTACTATGGCTTCTTCAACACCGTTTGAATAACGTATACTTTGCACGGTTCCCTTATTTACAACAAATACAGGTCCATCCAAATTATCGCAACGTTTGTACTTTATTTTATCATCCGTAATTTCCGTAACACGCGCTGTAACTTGGTCGCCTGACTTGAATGTGATCACATCTCCGCAAGTGTCGATCAAAGCGATCTTGCCTTTATCAGCTACAAAACTTTTCGTTTCGGGATCTGAAACTTTTGAAGCGGTAACATATTCCGTTTCGATAACTTCCTTTACAGGCGAATTACTATGTTTCTCAGATACATTTTTAATAACCGGAGCGCTTGTTCTCTTTTGAAAAGCCCAATCAATATAATATCCATCACGGTAAGTGCGTTTTTTTACCGAACACGATACCAAAAACAAGATCAGGAAAATACAAAATACCTTTAAGGCCTTCATATACCAAATGTATCAAAAATATTTAAAGGATGAAAGCCTAATGACCAAAACCTAACGAGTATCCAAAATGAATAGAAGGGAATAAGAATTTAACGGTAGTTGCGGGAGAATAATACTGAATGATCTGTAAGGTATTAGGATCGTAATCCTCTGTCACCTTAAAATTAGTTGTTTGCATTACTCTAAATCCTAAATTAACAAAGAAATCGTGAACGGTTTTTTTTCCTTTATCCAAAACAAACGAATAACCGTAACCCGAAAGCAAAAAGAAACTTTTGATGGCCACTTTATTACTGCCTCTTATCATAAGTCCTACGTAACTTTTTGTAGTATCAATAGTGTAGTTCATTGAACTCATGCTAAACGAAATGCTTCGATACCAACCGTTAAGAGGTATTCCGTCATCTTCTCGTTGTCGGTAATATCCGAAGTTAAATTTAATTTCTTTGATATACTTTCTATACCCAATTGAAAGATATGGTCCACCCTTTGAAAATGTACAATTCTCAAGCATCATGGCGTATCCCATTGTGCCAGATGTTAAAAACGAGGAAGACGGAGGTCCTCCCACACCCGAATTGAAAGCTTTAAGAATTCTATCTTGCAAAACGCTGTAACCCAAACCAAAAACTATAGAGCTAGCTTTTGCTACTTTTATCTCTAACTCACCAGCGGCACTGCCGCGAAGTAACTCAAAAGGAACAGCTTTAAAAGCTATCGACAATTCGGCGAGCGATCTACCCGATGCGGTTTTTGTTTTTCCACTAAACAATTCGTTTCCCTTTGGCGTATATTGATCATCCAGATCATTTCCCGGAGTTTGAGCATATCCGTTAAGGCAAACAAACATTATTAATATGCACCGTAAACTATATTTCAAAATAAAATGATACTAAAAACCAAAACCTATTGCATAACCAATATTGATAGCGGGAACAATATTCTCTGTAATATAAGATCCGCTTCTTTCGTAATTTATAGTTACACCATTATTGCCCGGAGGAGGAATTTCCCTTTTAACTATTTCATTATAAGTGATAAGCTTAAGTCCAATTTGAATAAAGACCTCCTGAACCATTTTATCATTCGGTCCAAATTTACTACTGTGTCCAAAACCAAGCGCA
Source organism: uncultured Akkermansia sp. (assembly GCA_964474925.1). Lineage (GTDB taxonomy): Bacteria > Bacteroidota > Bacteroidia > B-17B0 > Aurantibacillaceae > Aurantibacillus. The sequence continues at coordinate 4,329 of CAYYUS010000089.1, forward strand.
ATATGATGCATTTTAAAATCCACAGTTTTAATTCCGGATGTATAATTCTTGTCTTTTAAATATATATCATTGAACTTATAGGTCATTGTCTCATTCCTATAAGATATATCCAGATAACCTCCATCAAAGATCCTTTTTCCAAAGTAAGAACGAAATCCGATCATTAACAAAGGAGTGCTTTCGATGTACTTACTGTTTGACAAGATCTCCTCAGCAAATATCTTCTCATCCGGATTATCCCACCCGGTGAAAACGGTTAAAAACGCCTTTTGAAAAACATCATCACCAAACGCTTTTCCAATACCAGCAATAACTGTGATAGGCTTAGTTAGTTCGCGTTCATAATACCCTACTATTTTTTGCCTTATTGCCATGGTTGGCATGACCTTGAAAGCATTCTTTGCTGTTATTTCCCCTTTTTTAGGCGCACTATTAAATATCGAACTTGTAGGTGGTGTATATTGTTTATCAAGATCGTTTTGCGATGCAAGGAAATTACTGATGCACACTGAAGCAATTATAAGTATTCTCTTCATTATTTTACTTTTATGAGAACAACATAATTGGTAATTATCTTTATTTTCTCTTCTAAACTTAAAGAGTTTATTGAATTATCGGAAGGATGTTCAACAGTATCCGCTAAAAGATCGATCAAGTTGTTGATGTAATTTAATTTTATGGCGTACGAAACGTTATCTGCTTCTCTATAAGTAGCATTTATAACTCCAACCATTTGACCTTTGTCGTTAAAAACAGGGCCGCCACTATTTCCGGGCTGCACAGGTATAGTTGATTGAAAAGAGTTGATAGCGCCATTAAAACCGGTTTTGGAACTTACTTTTCCGTCGGTAAATTTTGCTTCCTTACCCATGCCACTTAAAGCATATGGATAACCGATCGTAAAAACGCTAGAGCCAACCTCTAAACCACCACCATCTTTAAATGAATATTTAATTGCGTCAAATGGCACAAAAGTTTCGTCCTTGATCTTAAGAATGGCTAGGTCATTCTCTTTGTCTTTTTGAAGTAACTCTGCTTTATAACTTACTTTACCATTAGGCGTATTCACTTCTACAATATAATTTGTAGCTTCATCGATCACATGGTGATTTGTAACAATGATACCATTTTTTGAGATGATAATACCTGAACCTGTAGCCTTAACATTTACATCAGAAGGCGTACCATCTTTATTTGATCTCGAATCAATTTCTTTGATTGATAGACGATCGATCTTGATCGAAGCCTTTCCACTTGAAATAAAGCCAAAATAACTTCTAAAGATCCTATTGGCGTTATCGCTATGTTGAATTTGACCGTTAACAGAATAGTAACTCTTTTCTCCGTTACAGATAACTTTGATAGTATTTTTTTCAGCGGGCTTAATAGATTCACAAGACACGCCATCCACATCAACCGACATCAATCCTTCAAAAACAGTTCCTATATAAATATTCTTTTTACTTATCACAAAGTAATTGTAGTTCTGCCAATCTTTAAATCCATAAATAATGCCGATCTTATCATTTTCCTTTGTTTCTTTTAATGAAGCAAAACTGATCACGGCCTCTATCGCGTAGCTTGAAGAATTCATTGGAAAATTTATATAACGCGAAGTACCATCCATAGTTGTAGAGGCCATTATAAGGTTCCCGTCAACGATGCTAGAAGAACTTTTATCGCTCACATAAATATCCCACTCATTAGTATTGTCGTTAAAATCTTCTTCAAAGATCCTATTCATCAATCCATCCTCTTCATACTCTATAAATGCATTCCCTTTCAATTTTCCTTTCTCGTAATCATACTCCTTCCATAACTTACCTGATTCGTAATAATATTTTGAAACACCTGATTCAATACCTTTTTCATCAAAATTACGAACATGCCTATTCTTGCCATTCTTGTATTTCCATGTACAAGTTCCGGTATAAATTGATTTTGAATCATCCTCATTAGAAGCCTGAAGAACTTTTCCTTCAAAATAAACAGCTCCATTAGACACATATATGGATCTATAGAATCCTACGGTATCCGTTTGTGCGCGGTAATAATAAGCCTCTGATTCCTTTGCAGGCTTTCCGGATTTGTCAAAATAAGTTTTTCCACCAGTTTGCGAAAAAATGAATGTGTTTGCTAAAACAAACAGAAGGATCAAACCTTTAGTAAAAGAGTTTCTCATTTTTGCTTTCCTAACTTTACTTTTAAAATATTTACAACAATTGGTAAAACAGAAACAAAAATAATACCCAAGCAAACTAAGCCAATATGTTTCTTTATCCACTCAACTTCGCCAAGCAAATATCCGGCAGTTGTAATGCTTCCTATCCATAAAGCGCCACCAATTATATCAAACATCAAATACTTCCTATAACTCATCTTGCCTACGCCTGCGGCAAAAGGCGCAAAGGTTCTTACAAAGGGTGCAAAACGTGCAAGTATGATCGCTTTAGTTCCATGCTTTTCAAAGAAAACATGGGTCTTGTCCAAATATTCCTTCTTTACAATGAACTTTCCTCTAAACTTAAATTCAAAAACTTTAATTCCAACTGTTCGTCCAATCCAATAATTGATATTGTCTCCTAGTACAGCAGCAATAAAAAGGAATATTAATAAATACGCCAAACTCAAATGACCAGTTCGCGCTGATAATCCAGCCATAAACAGGAGTGAGTCTCCAGGTAAAAAAGGCATTGCAACCAAACCTGTTTCAATAAAAATAATAAGGAATAATAAAACATAGATACTTGTACTATACGTTGCCAGTATCCAGTCAAAATCCAGCGGAAATAAATGTTTAAATAATTCTACCATAATTACGATCCTATTTCTTCGTTATACGCTAATATTCCACCTTTTAAATTATACAGATTGGTATAACCCAATTGAGTTTCCAAAGCTTGTATGGCAGTAGCGCTGCGTTTTCCGCTGCGGCAATGAATAACCACTTGCTTATCCTTGGCAACCTCTTCAGCTCTATCGAGTATATCACCCAATGGAATAAGTAAACCGTTTAAGTTCGCTTCATCAAATTCGTGTTCTTCACGAACATCTACCAATTGAAAATTAGCGTTGCTGTCTTTTAATTGTTTTAGTTCTTGTACAGTAATTTCCTTCATAAAATTATATTTCTTGTTTCATTGTTTCCGGTAAAAATGTAAAAAAGGTATCTCCTCTTAAGCCTAAACGCAAAGTTTCTAATGGGATCACATCATCAGGACCAATATTTCCTAAGTTCACATTAGCGCCAAATAATTTAATGAAATACACTTGCTGACTTTTTTGAGGTGTTTCCCAAATGATATTTTCAATCTTTACTTTATTAACGATACGATTGATCAACATGGTGTGTGCACTTCCGTTCTTATGGAAAATACCAACTGTTCCACTTTCGCGGGCTTCGGCAATAACTTTAAATGCTCCTGCTTCCAACTCACTTTGCATCATACTTATCCAACGAGCGGGATGAATGATCACACCTTCCTCTTTACTTCCAACTTCACTTAATACAGTAAAATCTTTTGCTAATCGACGAATATATTCACATTTTTTATCATGATCCAAATTAATACTTCCATCACTTACTTCGGCGCAGTTCAATTCAAGATCACTGATGCATTTGATATAATCGTC
>CAYYUS010000090.1:0-7902 GCA_964474925.1 uncultured Akkermansia sp.
AGAACCAGCTTTTGGTTTATCCTAATCCCGGAAAAGGTGTTTTTACCATAGAAAATGCAATATATATTACTTCACTTGAAGTATATAATACTCAAGGAACACAGGTATTTGAGACCAAAATTGAAAGTAAAAGCGCCAAGCTTGATCTATCGCATTTATCTGCCGGAATGTATTTTATTAGGGTAAACGAGGGCAATTCACGAAGTATTCGCAAAGTAATAGTAGAGTAAATCATCCTAAAACTTTTTTCTAACAAAATTCGCAAAACATAAATTCACTGTTTGAACACGTTTTTTTAGGTGTTTTCCCAAGGGAAAACACCTTTTTTGTTGTTTTTTACTTGGGCAAAACCATGTATCCCCAAGGGCAAAATAGTTGATAACGTTGATTTTGGTTGATAAACTTTTTTTGTTCTTTTTTGTTTGTCATAGAGAAATCATATATATTTGCTCACATAAAGTTCTCACTAATTTAAAAAAACCAAATCATGGCAAAAAAAGCAACAAAGAAAAAAGCTGCTCCGAAAAAGAAAGCGGCTAAAAAAGTAGCAAAAAAAGCAGTTAAGAAAGCTGCAAAAAAAGCTCCAAAAAAAGCTAAGAAAGCAAAAAAATCAGGAGCAAAGCGTAAATTGAATCCAGCATTAATGAAGCCTTACCAACCAAGTGCTATCCTTGGAGCAGTAGTAGGTAACAACCCGATTCCTCGTAGTCAAGTTGTGAAAAAAATGTGGAATTACATTAAAGCAAACAAATTACAAGACAACAAAAACCGTCGTATGATCAACGCTGACGATAAATTGAAAGCGATCTTCAGTGGTAAGAGTCAAGTATCAATGTTTGAAATGGCAAAACACCTTTCAAAACATTTGAAATAGTAGAAATTTAATTTCTTTGAAAAGGGCGCTCTAAAGGTGCCCTTTTTTATTTTATTTATATTTCGAAAACTTCCCCTGAAGTTGGGATCACAGATGAGTACCCAAAGGTTTCTTTTATTTTATCCTTCAATCCTTGAGCTCCTGTTTTTTCGCCGTGAATAATGAATATATGACCCGGGGCTTCTTCAAGATCACTCATCCAATGAATGAGTTCACTTTGATCGGCGTGCGCTGAAAGCCCTTCAATAAGCGCCACATTTGCTTTAACCGGATAAAATTTGCCCCGTAGTTTTATTTCTTTTGCACCTTCTAGTAAAGCTCTTCCTCTGGTTCCTTCTCCTTGGTGACCCGAGATCAATATGGTTGAATTTGGATCGCCAAGATAATGCTCAAAATAGGTAAGCACTCTTCCACCCGATGCCATTCCGCTTGCGGCGATAATTATCTTGGCCGATCTGTCTAAGGCAAGTCTTGCTGTTTCTTCAAGCTTCTTCACCATTTTTATCTCCCTGGTTATCTTCTCACATATATCGGCCGATAGTTTATGCCAAGATTCATGTTTTTTAAAAACATCAAGCACACTCACGCCCATAGGACTATCCATATAAACCGGAAGCGCAGGAATTTTACCTTCGTGGCGCAATTCCCATAAATAATACATAAGTAATTGCGCACGCTCCACCGCAAAACTTGGAATGATAATAGTTCCACCAGGCGCAATGGCTTTATTAATAACTTCGGCAAGGTTTTGTTTCGCATTTGAACTATGTAGCCGGTCGCCATAAGTAGATTCTACCAAAACAACATCTGCTTTCTCAGGCCTCATTGGATCTCTTAGCAAAGGGTCGTTTGGCCGACCAATATCTCCCGATATCACAATTACTTTGCCATGTATCTTTAATTCAACAAACGTCGCTCCAACAATATGTCCATTGTAACGATACCTGAACGATACACCCGGAAATAGATCTATCCATTTATCTAAAGGCTTAACCTCAAAAAAATAAAAAACCGCCTCTGCTTCTTTAACGGTGTAAAGTGGCTTGGCCGGCTTGTGTTTACTATACTTGTAATTATTTGCTCGTTCAGCATCTTCTTCTTGAATTCGTGCGCTATCTTTTAAAATAAGTTTGGCAATATCAATGGTAGGCTCGGTGCCAAAGATGCTTCCTGTAAAACCTTGCTTTACTAATAATGGCAAATAACCTACATGGTCTAAATGGCCATGAGTAAGGATCACATGATCCAAAGATGGCACATCAAAAGGAAGATCCGCCCAGTTTCGTAATCGTAATTCTTTCAATCCCTGAAACAAGCCGCAATCAACAAGTATCTTTTTGTCGTCAAATTCTATCAAGTGCTTTGACCCTGTAACGGTACCTGCTGCTCCAATAAATTTGATCTTTATTTTTTTTTGATCGATCATTTTCTTTAAACGTGAATTTAATAGTGTGTCCATTTTATATCTTCTTCACTCCTTTGCCTCCGCCATTCGACAAATTTTGAACCTCATTCATTACTGATAAAAGTCTATTACCCTTTATGCCTATCTTTTCCAAGATCCGTTGGTCTTCGTTAATATCAGTTGACATTACAACTTTAGCGTCGAGCAATCTTTGTTTCTCTACTTTTGTAAGCGTTGTTAAGCAAGTTATTGGATACAGTCCGGAGCTATCGATCAGATCTTTCAATCCTTTTCCTTTAGGATGATCCCAGCTTAATAATTTTAATCCTGCGCATGTTCCATATTTTACAGCATCGCCGGTAAATTTTGTATTAGTAACAACCCAACCTTGATGGATCATTTTTTGGTGACCCGGTAATTCTTTCCAGGTCTTCTCCACATCCTGAAATCTTGCCTGAATATATAAAGGGATCTTCACATCACTCATGGTCCCTGGTTGGTTATGATATTTACATTCGATCATACAATAAACATTGTCTTTTTCGGCTACCACATCTATCTCATGTTTTACACATTCACCTTCAACGATCTGACTTACTTTTGTAATATACCCTTGGTGTTTTAAGATCTCGGCCACAAAACTCTCGAAAGAATATCCCGAAGGACCAAGTTCCATAATGGCATTTTTTAGTTTGTATTTTGCGGCAACATGCTTTGATCTTTGCTTTAAAAGATTAAACGCCATGCGATAGATCTTTTTTGTAGTGATCCCTTGAAATAATTTTGGTTTTACTTCCAGTAAAATAGAATCAATAATATCTTTGCTTGCCCCCGATCTTTGCAATGAGGTGCGCAGTTTTTCTTCCGAAAAAGGAACAACTGCTCCTGAAGTTTTGGTGATCAGCGTCTCTCTTTTCATGTATTCACTAATTTATAACTAATTGAACTATCAAACAAGTTGTTTTACCATAGTAACAACGCCAATTACAAAAATAAGGATGAGCAATACTTTTTTGAATTGCGCTTGAGAGAACAAGGTCAATATCCACTTTCCAATAAATGTACCTATAAATCCGATCACAATTAATATCGCCACCAGGTAGAGGTCGTGCAGATGCACAAAACCATTAGCTGCATAAACAACACCTCTGGTTAGATCAATTCCAAGATCGATAATGGCTGAAGTTGCAATAAAACTATTCATTTCAAGATCGAATGCCGCTAAGGTTAATCCACGAATAGCGCCGCCGGTTCCTAAAAGCCCGGCTACCGCGCCCGATAATGCACCGCCTGCAATTGAATTAGATCGGGTTGGTTTTAATACGAGGTTCTTAAAAATAAAAAGCGTGAGGCTCATTACAATTAAAAATATAGCCAGAACGATCTCAAGAATGTTACTATCTAGAAATTTAGAAAAATACGCTCCTAAGGCCACAAAAATAACAGAAGGGATCCCGATATTGATAATTAGTTGTTTGTCTATCCCTTTTCTAAAGAGTGTGATCTTAGATAGATTGCTTGCTAAATGAAAAAGTGCCGTTATCCCTAATACCGAGTGAAAATCAAGAAAAAAACCCGCTATAGGTACAAATAGTAACGATGATCCAAAACCGCTTACTGTTCCAATAATTTCGGCGAGGAGCGATAACAGTATGAACCAAATAAGATTATCTATCATGTTTTTTGGTGTACTTCGCTTTATGAAGCTCAACGGCCTCTTCAATTGAATGCGAAGAAGACAATGTACTTTGCTTCTTTGCCATTTCGGCTAGTGTATGATAATAATTAGCCAAGATATCTAATTCTTTCTCGGTTAAGCCTTCCACATCAATAAGACGATTACTTGGCCCATTAAGCGCTGCCACCAATTCATTCAATTTTAAATGCATCGCTTTAGAATCTTTATTTTGCATTCGCTGAATTAAGAATACCATTAAAAATGTAATGATGGTAGTTCCTGTGTTGATCACCAATTGCCAAGTGTCTGAATAATTAAAATATGGTCCTAACAAGAGCCAAGTAATGATCGTAAAAAGAGCCAACACGAATGCCCAAGTTGACCCACTAAAAACAGTGGCCTTATATGCTATTTTTTCAAATATCTGTTTCTTTTCCATGATCTATTTTTTATTCTTTATCTTTTTGAAATATTTTTTAAACGGCCATGAGTGCTTCAAGGCTTCCATGTTCTCATTAAAATTGCCCGCGCCCACTTTTAATGTTTCTACGCTTTGATTCAGATTATGAATTAAAGAAGTATCGTTTAAAAGAACGCCAATGGTTCCCTTACCTTGCTTTAAGCCTTTGATCACATGACCCAAGTCTCCTGTCATAACTGCAGCAGTATCGCTCAAACGCTCGAGCTTAACTACAGTTTGATTGATCTTTGAAGAAAGAGTGGTGTCAGTAATTAAAGCGCCAAGAGTACCCTTTCCTTTTTGAATGCCAGTGAGGATGTTTCGCAGATCACCGGTAACTAACACACCGTTATTACTCATCACTTTTAGATTCACAATAGAGGTTTTCACATTTTCGGCAACCATGGTATCTGTGAGAATATTCCACAAACTGTTCTTATTATTTATTTTATCGGTAATGTTGCGAAGGTTTGAAGAAATAACCAAGATGTTCTCGTTTGTTGCATTCAAAGTTCTTATCATCTCATCCATTTCAATAGGCCTTAACGTTTGAAGAATCGCATCTTCTTCAATGCTTGGCGCTGCTTTTGAACCCGAATTGATATTCACCAATTTATTTCCCATCAAACCATCGGTGCCAATACTTGCTATGGCATTTGTTTTAATATAAGGCTGTGCTTTCTTTTCGATCACCATCACAACCTCAACCATAGAATCGCTGATGATCTCAACTTCCTCAACTGTTCCTACATCAATTCCTGAAAAGCGTACATTATTTCCTTTCATTAATCCATTCACATTATGAAATCTTGCACTAATAGTAACAGTGTCGCTAAACAAACTTTGTTTACTTCCTATAAAATAAAAGGCCGAGATGAGTAGTACAGTTCCCACGATCACAAATAGCCCTAATCTGATATTTTTAAAATTTTCGCCCATTATATAAAGAATTCTTGAATTTTTTTATCCGATGATCTTTCCAACTCTTCGTATTTTGCTTGCGCGTAACACTTGCCATCTATTAACATCACAATGCTATCTGCCACAATTTTTACACAGTTAAGATCATGAGAAATAATTATAGATGATGTATTATATGTTTTTGCAAGTTCGCGCATAAGCTTGCTTATTTCTTTTCCTGTAATTGGGTCAAGCCCTGTAGTTGGCTCATCATACAAAATGATCTCCGGCTTTAAGATCAGCGTTCGAGCCAATGCCACACGCTTTTTCATTCCACCCGAAAGTTCTGAAGTACGCATATCAATGGTGTGTGCTAGCCCTACATTCGTGAGCGCTTCCACAACTAATTCATCTATTTGCGGTTTTGTCATTTTTGCTTTATGCCTGCGCAAGGGGAATTCAAGGTTCTCGCGAACGCTCATGGAATCATATAAGGCATTACTTTGAAATAAGAAACCCACTTTCGCGCGGATCTTATCTAACTCTTCATTACCAAGTTTGGGAATATTTTTACCTAATACATTTATTGTTCCCGAATCGGGTTTAATAAGGCCAATGATACATTTGATCAGTACTGATTTTCCGGAGCCCGACTTACCAAGCACAACCACATTTTGACCCTTATGAAGATCAAACGTAAAATCTCTTAATACACTATTAGTGCCAAATGATTTGGAAACATTTTTCAATTGGATCACAGGAGCATCTAACGATCGCTTATCCGACTCGGCTATTTCTGTTTTGGCGATCATGTGAGACTTAAGAGGTCGATTATTTGCACAGCTAATAGATCCAATATAAAAACTAATAACGAAGAGATCACAACGGCCGAGTTTGCTGAGCGTCCAACACCTTCCGTTCCCTTGTTCGAATTATATCCTTTGTAACATCCAATGGTGCCAATGGCAAATCCAAAAAAGAACGTTTTAATGATAGAAGGGATAACATCGCTAAATGCAAGTGTATCAAAAACCTGATTCCAATACAGATCCCAACTAACAACACCATGTATATTAGCGCCTAAATAGCCGCCGTAAAGAGAAACAGCATCGGCAAGCACAACTAAAATAGGGATAGTTAATGTTGCAGCCATAATTCGGGTAGCAACTAAATATTTGAATGGATTGGTTCCCGAAACTTCCATGGCATCAATTTGCTCAGTTACTTTCATTGAACCAAGTTCGGCTCCAATTCCGGAACCTATTTTTCCGGCACAGATAAGCGCTGTGATAACGGGCGCAATTTCGCGTACTAAAGATACTGAAACCATTTTTGGAAGCCATGCTTCGGCGCCAAACTCCACAAGCGTGGGGCGCGATTGAATAGTGATCACTAAACCCATAATAAATGCAGTAATAGCTACAAGTGGTAATGATTTGTACCCTATAAAAAAACATTGACGTAAGAATTCTGCAAACTCATATCTGGGTTTAAAGGCCTCCTTAAAAAAGCGACCGGCAAAGCGGGCTATGTCGCCCGTTTCATTAAGAAAGGTTGTGAAGATCCTTTGTAACATTTTGGTAAACTGCTATTGTAAGGTAAAATTATTTCCAAACAAATATAACTAAGAATTTGATAAGGTCATAGGGAAATCATAACACTTCCTACTCATGTATTGACATTACAGGTAGCTTAGAGACAAATGCGATCTTCTTTGTATTTGATTCTGAAAATAAATTATAAAAGAGAGAATGTTTTTTACTAATGATAGCTACAAGACTAATATCTCCCAATGCACAATATTTTTTTACACCATCCTGAATATCCTTAGCTTTTATAATATCTATTGGCAATTTTTTTCCGTTTACGCTTACCGTGTTTGTAACGGGATGAAAGATCTCATCATCTGTTCTTACATGAAGTACTTTTATTTTGCTACCCGTATCTTTTACAAACCTTTCAAATCCCTTTAACGACGACTTCATTAATTTTTCGTTATTGTCAACTGCTAACAACACTTTTGAGACTTTGTGTACTTTATAACCTGACGGAACAATGATAACAGGGCAATCGATCTTTCCTACCAAATTAATTCCGTGGCTTCCGTATATAAATTTTGATATTCTCTTTTTTGTCTCTAAACCCATTACCGCCGCTTCTACCCTATGAGCTTTTGTAAATTGTTTTAACTCATCTTCAAATGCGCCATTAGTAGCAAATGCACTAATATTAACTTTTGGAAACTCTCGCTTCAACTGTTTTATCAGTTTTTCTGTTTTATCGTGACTTGCTTTCTTAATAAACTCATATGAAAAACCGTATAAACCAACATTAGAATGTATAACAGGAGCTTCAAATAAATTAAATATGATCAATTTGCATTTGGATATTTGGGCCAATTCCGCGGCATATCTACAAGCGTTAATCGATGACGTTGAAAAATCGGTACCTACAATTATTGTCTTCATTTTTTATTTTTTAATTCATAAAAAAAGCCCAATCATGGAAGATGGATCGGGCTTTTGAGAGAAAACTTTTAAAATTTGCTTACGCGCTAATTTTACTCAGTGCTTCTCCTTGACTAT
>CAYYUS010000091.1:0-7841 GCA_964474925.1 uncultured Akkermansia sp.
CTAATAGCTGTAATTGGAACATCATTTGCACTACCCTCAAAAGGACTTTCGGTTGACTCGCCAATTTTTTCCATGGTTGTAAATATCCAAGTTGATAAAGCACTGAAGGGGATCGATAACCAGATCATACATCCGCCAAGCTTACTAAACTCTTGCAACATCCCTAAGGGCACCAAGGCTACAAAGATCCTAATGAAATACAGATTAAGTGTTGCAAATTGCCTTGGATATGGGAAATTCTTTATCCGCTCTGAAACTCCTTGTTGATTTAAGAACTCAACAAGCATTTTTTCTAGTTCCATGTGTCTAAAATCTTCAATGAGCCCTTTTTCCAAAAGTTCTTTCAAGCGTTCAGATTGCAAACTTATGATCTGAGCAGCTTTGTTGGTTTTTCCCATCACATAACTCATCTCCTCGTCGCTCAAATGTTTTTTAAGTTGATCTTCCACTTTGCCATTGTGTTCCTCTACTTTAAACCACTTATTTTTATACTCCTGATTGTGCTTTTTATAGATAGCTTCCCAAATACGAGGCTCGCGAAGTTGATAGCGAAGTGCGGTAAGCCATGCTATATGTCGATGAATGAATTCCATTTTAATTTTTTGCAATTCCTCATCCGACAATTTAGTATGCGCATGTTTATTTGAAATATAATCCTTTATCATTATTCCCCACGAACGACTAGAATTTACAATAGCGCCCCAAGCTCTTCTTGCTTCCCACATGCGATCATATGAAGCGTTATTTTTAAAACCAACAACAAAGGCTACAGCTGTACCTAATAATGCAATGGGCAGCCAAGGAATTGCCAGCCATTTCCAATCTAATAAAGCATAGCACGCCGTTGGTATTGCCGAAACAAAAAGAAGAAAATAAATATCCCTTCTTGTCCATATCAACACCTCTTTAACCGAATAATATTTACCTGAATGCATAGTTAATAAAACACTAATTTACCTTAAAATACAATAACAAAAAACTATTCGAATAGCCAGGTCTTCTTATCAGTTCGCTTCCTATCTATATGGTATCGCTTTTTAGCAATTGTTGCTTGAAGCACCCAACTCACAATTAAAGTTGGAGCAGAAATAACAAATAATTTACGGCCTATAATTTGATTATCAGAATTACCTAAACGCAATACCGTAGAAGCCGCTACACTTACAAATGCAATGGTTGAAACGTAAGATAATACGCGTGATACAGATCGCTTTTTACCGGTAAGTTTATCAATTTCCGAAATTGGGATCCTTACTAAAGTTCTTGTTCCTTGTTTATAAATTTTAGAAGTGGTAATATTCACATTAGTGTCTAGTTGATAAATTTCTTCCACCGACCAAGGCCTTACTATCAAAGTGTCGCCACTTTTGTAAACAGAATCTACTTCGGTAGTGATGTTGATGCTGTCTTGTCCGTTACTCAATTTATTTTGAATGATCTTTAAACTTTTTAAATGCGAAAGCTTTACGATCTTGCCATCGCGTTTAATAGAAACGGTTTGAGAATAGGAAAAGGAGGAGAAAAAAATTAATATTATGTAAATTAGCCTTTCAATCACAATTACATTAATTCTTTATGAATTTTCTAGTGATGGTATATTCATTTGTTTTTATTTGAACAAAATAAACACCGCTAGCCAGTGCTTGAACATCTACCTTGGTTTTTTCAGCGTCAGAGATTTTAGTAAGCATCAATTGACCAAAAGCATTATATATTACTATGTTACTATTACCTGATATTTCGCTTTTTATTTCAATAAAATCATTTGAGGGATTAGGAAATATAGAAACAGAAGAACCAACAAGGTCGTTTTGCTTAACTGTATTAGGCAAAGTAAAAATAGTTACAACTTCCCCCGGAGTTAAAGGTCGTTCATAAACGTGAATATCATCTATTGCGCCGTTAAAATATCTAGGCAATGAATTTGAGAATTTACCAATGGTTATTGGATCCATTGGCTGAGTATTTATTGTTTGGGTAGTATTATATGTATAACAACTTGTACCTATAAGACTTGCATCTACATAATACTTAACACTTGTTATTTGGTATGACAATGTACTATCATAAACGATCGTGTACATGTGCCACATATTATCAGTTGTTGCAAATGGCTTCGAAATAAATCCATAACCATAATCCACATATAAGCTATTACAGCTGCTGTTCAAGCCGTATTCAATTCTTCCGCCACCAGTTGACTCTTCGCCGTAATAAAGCACTGTATAACCATCACTATTGAATGGTGCTATTGTTTTAGCCCAGAAAATAATAGAACGACTTTTGTGATTCATTGGACCCGGATTTATTGCTTTAAAATAATCGTTGGTGCCATCTAGTAAATATGCGCAATTGGGATTATTAAATCTATCCGGGCATGGTGTTGGTCCGTTGAAAGCAGTTAAGTGATTATTGTTACCACTTACATCGTTCGTGCTTCCGTTAGTGAAAGGATAAGAAACCGTTAAACTGGTAGTTGGGAACTGTGCGGTTAAATTTAAAGTGATTAAACAAACTGCAAAAAGTAAAATTGATTTCATAGTTATATTTTAATATTTAAATATAATGAATTAAAACAAATGCCCCATTTTATCCTTTTTGGTTTGCAAGTATTTTTCGTTGTGAGGATTTGATTGAATAATAATTGGAACATTCTCAATGATCTCTAAACCATATCCAATAAGACCTGCACGTTTTTTAGGGTTGTTAGACATGAGCTTTATCTTACTTACGCCAAGATCTCTTAGTATCTGTGCCCCAATTCCATAATCGCGCTCATCCATTTTAAAACCTAATTCAATGTTAGCTTCAACTGTATCTCTTCCCTCTTCTTGAAGTTTGTATGCTTTTAATTTGTTCAATAGGCCAATGCCTCTACCCTCTTGGTTCATGTATACTATTACGCCTTTCCCTTCTTTTTCTACCATTTCCATGGCCGCATGTAGTTGCGGACCGCAATCGCATCTGCAACTTCCAAACACATCTCCTGTTACACAACTCGAGTGTACACGAACTAAAACAGACTCATCTTTTTTCCAATCACCTTTTATTAATGCCATATGTTCTTGGCCGGTGGTTTTAACTTTATAAGCAATCAATCTAAATTCGCCCCAAGTTGTTGGCATTTTTACATCCACAATTCTATCAATGATACTCTCTTTTGATAAGCGATAACTGATAAGATCTTTAATGGTAATTATTTTTAATCCAAAACGCTCTGCAATTTTTACTAGATCAGGCAAACGCGCCATAGTTCCATCTTCGTTCATGATCTCTACCAATGCACCGCATGGATCAAAGCCTGATAAACGAGCAAGATCAATGGTTGCTTCGGTGTGTCCTGCTCTGCGCAATACACCACCGTTTTTTGCTTTCAATGGAAAAATATGTCCCGGTTTTCCAAACTCATTTGGTTTTATGCTGGGATCGATCAAGGCCTTCACAGTTTTACTTCTGTCTTGCGCCGAAATTCCTGTTGTACAACCATGACCTAAAAGATCAATAGACACAGTAAAAGCTGTTTCATGTAATGAGGTGTTTGCAGGCACCATCATATCCAATTGTAATTCCTTTGCTTTTTCTTCGGTAATAGATACACAAATTAAACCGCGTCCATGCGTTGCCATAAAGTTGATCACTTCAGGTGTTACATTTGCTGCAGGTGTAATAAAATCTCCCTCGTTCTCACGATCCTCGTCGTCAACCACAATGATCACTTTGCCGGCCTTTAGATCGGCAAGAGCTTCTTCAATGGTATTTATCTTAAATTCACTCATAATTACTTATGTAAAGGTAGCAATAAACGGTTAATTTTGTGGTATGCAAAGCCTCATAAAACTGCTAAAAGATAGGTTAAATAAACCCTTGCCGGGCATTGAGGCTCAGTATGAAATGGCTCCGGTAAGCAGGGCCAAATTCGATGTTAAAGCGTTAGAGCCTAATACCTATAAAAAAAGTGCTGTTGTATTGCTTTTGTATAATAACAACGGGTCTTGCCATATTCCTTTAATAAAACGTAACGAATACGAAGGAAAACACAGCAATCAGGTTGGACTCCCGGGAGGAAAATTTGATGAAAATGATGGTAATTTGACTAACACTGCCTTAAGAGAGTTGCATGAAGAGATAGGAATAAAAAAGCAAGATGTAGAAATATTGGGTGCGTTAACTCCACTTTACATTCCTGTAAGTAATTTTTACGTGGAGCCCTTTATTGCCATTTACCAGGGCGATAATATCAATTTCAATATAGATACACGTGAAGTAAAACAATTGATACAATTAGATACAGGGCTTTTAAAACTCGATTCTCTAATAGAACATGATGGAATTGTAAGTGGTGAAGGTTATAAATTAAAAACCCCCTACTTTAATGTAGAGGGTGAAATAATTTGGGGTGCAACTGCAATGATATTGAATGAATTTAAAAAACTAATTACGGCACCTCTATAAATTGCTTTTTCTTCGTTGAACCACATTTTTAAAATGCTCATTTACAAAGGTAAACTGCGCTTTTAAAAATGTAGTTCGCCTCGAAAAATCTAATTTATAGAAATGCCTACTAGTAAACTCTGAAATAAATTTGTATTTGAAAGGAAAGCGTTACTTAGAGAACTCTGTAACTAGATTATCGTAACAAAGATAATATACGCCTTTTTTAAGATTATCAATTCCAATATTTTTTCCGAAGCCCTTCTTTACAACAACACCATATGAATCATACACTTCATAAGCTGTTTCATCACTAAAATCAATTGACTTGTTCTTTTGTACAGCGAAACTTGGTTTTTGTGTACTTGAACTAACAGATATCTCTTTTGAATAACGAGATAAGTTTGAATTTCCTTTTTGCTTCACACGGAATTTATTCTCTCCACTGTGCATTTTAACTTGAAAAGCGTAATCGTGATTATCAGGACTACCTAAGCCACTTACTTCACCAACCGGTATCCATTTGTTCCATTTGAAAGCTTCAACAACATAAGGCAAAGCACCCGATTCATTTTTCGTTGTCCACTTTAATAAACCGGTTTCAGATATATTCATAACCAACACATCAAAAGTTGGTTTTGGTTTAAGATCATCAGCATTTAATACTTTTGGCAAACATCCTTCTTTGTGAGATATCTCCACAGTAACTTGTTCGCCAAATTTTAATTGTAAAGCAGATAGATCAATTTCAAAAGCAATTGAGTTAGTTTCGTCGGTAGTAATTTTTCCGTTCACTTTTATCTCTTGCGCACAAAAACCTACTCCGCTATTTCCGAAGTAATTTTGTACAAAGAGGTTCTTGTTTTGATACTTTCCTTCAATTATGATAACACCGGCATTTGTTTTACCAACTAAAATGGTTAGAAAAAGTAATGCTAAGAGATTCTTCATATTGTATAAATTTACCCTACAAAAGTAGTCAAAAAATCGTCGAATTACAAGAATTTTCTTAATTTAACAATAAGGTAAAGCACCCCAACGAATGTTAATAACCCAACTAAAACAAGGTAGTTGCGGCGATAGTGTGTTCGTATGTTTTTCAGGTCCTCACGGTAACTCCAGATGAGAACACCTACAAAAACAACAACAAAAATAATTGTGAATAAAATTCTTCCGGGAGTAAACATGCTGCAAAGTTAATCTAAACATTTAATTTTGCTTACAATTTGTGAAACTACATTCAATTAAAATATCGCTCCTCTTTGTACTTCTTAGCTCTGTTTTAACAAGCTCAACTATCTCCAAAGCCTTTGAGGCTCTAAGCATTCACGATTATTTTAAAGCTCGAAAACTCTTTTATTCGCTCAACAAAAAGCAATTTAATTCACAAGCGTGTTATGGTTTGGCCGTGATCTTTAACCGAAACAATAACCCGTTTTACAATACAGATAGCGCTTGTAAATACATTCATATCAGTCTAAATCGTTTAGATGAGAAGCGTCCAATCCTACAATTGGCGGGCTTTACAGCCGATCGTAAAAATATTCAGCAACTGCTCGATACTATTTCTTTCAAGCAACTGAAAGTGTGCTTATTAGAGAATTCAATTAAAGTATATAACGATTTTCTAGTCAAAAATTATCTTGCATCCAATAAATATCGCCTGGCAGCTATTGCTAATCGCGATCAATTGGAATACAATCATGTTTTAGAAATTAACAAAAGCGATAGCACTCATCTTTTTATGATCGAACATCCTTTGAGTGTTTTTAAAACCGAGGCCTATAAGTTGATGGAAAGACAGGTTTTTGAAGAAGTAACAAAAGATAGAACTGAACAGAGCTATATTTATTTTATAGAACATCATCCCAAAAATTCAAATTTAAATAATGCCCACGACGCCTTATTGGAAGTTTATAAAACAACTAAGAATAAAACTGGCATTGCTGCATTCATAAAAAATTATCCTAACGCCATACATCGATCAGAAGCTTGGCAATTATTATTTACCTTAAGTGTAAAAACATTTACCAAAGAAGAATTAGAAAATTTCATCACTACCTATCCCGATTTTCCTTTCCGTAACTCGATCTTAAAAGAAGTACAACTCAACGATCTTATTTTAATTCCTATTGAAAAAAATGAACGTATTGGTTTTGCAGATACCACCGGAAAAATTACCATTGATCCTGCTTATGATGAAGTAAGTGATTTTAAAGAAGGCTTAAGCATTGTGCACAAAAACGATTCGGTGTATTTTATCAATAAAGAAAATGTAAATACACTCCAAAGAATTTTTGCAGATGCCCTACCCTTTCACAATGGATTAGCGCCCGTAAAAGTAAACCACAAATGGTTTTTAATTGATCGCTCGGGAGAAATAAGATCAGAAGCCTTTGATGAAGTAAACGAACTAAGCGAAGATCTTTATATTGTAAAACAAGCAAATTTTTATTGTGCCATTGATGAATACGGCCAAAAAATTTATCCATGTAAATTTGATAAGCTTGGCGACTTTAAAAATAGTTGCGCCTATTATCAACTCGAAGGAAAATATGGATTTATAACAAAGAGTGGTTATGTTCACAAACCGGAGTTTGAATGGATCTCCGACTTTAGCTCAAGTGGCTTAGCCATTTATAAACTCAATAATAAATTTGGTTTGATCCGCAATAACGGCAAGATCTTACTCGATCCAAAATATGATCTTATTCAAATTTGCCTGCCTGCCGGCGAGGCAGGCACTGAGAGTATTTATTTACTTGTTCAAAATAATTCGTATGGCTTTTATTCTTCCAATGCTTGCTTTTTAAGCGAGGTAATTTACGACTACGAAAAAGAACGCCCTATTAAATTCTATACCAACGGAAATGTTCTTAAACTCGTAAAAAAGAAAAGCGAAGCTTTAATGGATCTTAACGGGCGGATCAGCATTGATTTTAATACCTATCAGGAAATTGGTTTTGCTTCTAACGGACTTATCCGCATTAAAAAGAATAATAAGTACGGGTTTGTTGATCGTAAATTAAGTCAGGTAATCCCTTTAAAATATCTTACAGCTACCGATTTTGAAGATAGCCTTGCCGTGGTATCTACCAAAAAGGGGTTCCTAATTATAAACACCAAAGGTGAAGAGGTTGAAAACTCTATTGCAAAGATCGAAAAGCCAGTAAGAGGCTTCTTTATGCTAGAAACCGAAGAAGGCAACCTTTTGATCAATAAAAAAGGCAAAACATTGTTCTCAAATATCAATTCTTATGAGATCTATGGCAAATACCTCATTATTTATCTTGATAATGGCGAAATAAAAATTGTAAGAACTTAAGTTTATTTATACCTTCGTATCTCTAATCTCACATCTATTTTATTATGATAGCAACGAGCACAAAAATTCACAATTTTAGCGCAGG
>CAYYUS010000092.1:0-7829 GCA_964474925.1 uncultured Akkermansia sp.
ACTCTATCCGTCATAACTGCCCCTGTTTCGGCATTAATTGGCAAAGCAATATGTGCAAAATCGTAATACATGTAAAGTAAAACACCAAGCGCCAAAAAGAACACTGTAACTATGACCATACTAATGCTGAACCAAAAAATATTCTTTTGTGCTTCGGGAAGTGAGCGACAACTTAAATTCTTTTGCATCATGTTTTGATCAAGTCCTGTCATAGCCACCGCAGTAAATATCCCTCCAATAAAATCCTTGAAAAAGAAATTCGACTTCTTAAAATCAAAGAAAAATGATTCGGACAAATCAGAATTACAAACGCGTTTGGTTGCTTCAAATAATGAAATATCCATTTGACTTGTGATTGCAATTATGGAAAGAACAACACCTAAAACTAAAAATAAACTCTGGATAGTATCTGTATACACTAACGTTTTAATTCCTCCTTTATAAGTATACAAGAGCATTAAGAACAGGATCAACGAAACGCTGAGTGCAAATGGCACATGATGTTCGAATAGGTTGTCGAATACAAAGAATTGAATAACGCTAGCGGCTAGATATAATCTACCTCCTGCTCCAAGCAAACGGGAAATAATAAAAAATAAGCTTCCAGTTTTTTGCGTTACTTTTCCAAAGCGAGAAAGCAAGTATTCATAAATAGAAGTTAAGTTAAGGCGATAATAAAGTGGGAGTAAAATATGAGAGATGATGAAATATCCAACAAAATAACCTAGCACAATTTGCAGATAAGAAAAATGCGCTGTTCCAACTTTTCCCGGAACAGAAATGTAAGTAACACCGCTTAACGAATCGCCTATCATTCCTAAAGCCACCATGATCCACGGAGAAGACTTGTTTCCAAGGAAATAAGAGCTCGAACTTGCTTTGCGCGAAGTAACATATCCCATTACCAATAAAATGAGAAAATAACAGATAATAAAACCTATGATGACAATGGGCGAGATCATATGTCAAAATTGGGTCAAATCCATTTGTTTTAAGGGTATTTGTTCAATAATTTCTAAACATTTTGGGTTGAATAAGTATAATAATATAGTAATTTTATACTTTATAGAATCCAAGAACAAATTAAGTGGAATACAGCTCAAAAATATTAGAACAAGCGGTTGAATCTTTTTCGGCATTGCCCGGAGTTGGAAAAAAAACCGCCCTGAGGCATGTATTGCATTTGATCAAACAAGATCCAAAGATCATAGAAGGCTTTATTCATTCACTTGATAAACTACGTACAGAATTACGTTTTTGTACCAAATGTCATAACATCAGCGAAACGGAAGTATGCACTATTTGTTCAAATCCTGCACGCGATCATTCAACTATTTGTTTGGTGCAAGATTTTAGGGATATTCTAGCAGTGGAAAATACAGGGCAATTCAAAGGCATCTACCATGTATTGGGGGGGCTCATTTCTCCGCTTGATGGAATTGGACCTAACGATCTTAACATTCAAAGTTTGGTAGATAAAGTAAATAATGATGTGGTAAAAGAAGTGATCCTTGCGTTAAACGCTACTATGGAAGGAGAAACCACTTCCTTTTTTGTTTTCAAAAAATTAAATTCCTTTCCAATTGTAATGAGTGCCATTGCTCGTGGAATTGCCGTTGGTGATGAACTGGAGTATACCGACGAGGTAACTTTGGCAAGATCGATCTCTAATCGCGTACCATTTAACGATTCATTAAAGAAGTAAGATGCGATTTAAAATTTTTATCTTTTTCATAGTTTGTTTTGCCTCTGCTAGATCACAGTATCTTGACAAGAATTATTATTTATTGGATGGACTTGATAGTACCAAGCTGAACAAAACTGATCTTCAGCTTTTAAGATCTGAGATCAAAATATACCATAGTAATAAATCCGACACCGAAAGGGTACAAACATTAAGCCGGATAGCTGAAGGTTGTTACGACGAAAAGGTATGGGTGCGCTATAATAAAATGATGTTAGATATGGCTGTTGACAAGCAAAAAACAACTCAAGGACCAGAAAAGTATGTTTTTAGAGAAATGGAAGCGCTTGGCCTAAACAATATTGGCTATTATTTCTATAACTACTCCACTCATATAGATTCTGCAATGATCTATTACGAAAAGGGTAAAAAGATAAATGAGGAGATCGGTGCGTATGCGAATCTAATGGTGAGCTACTCTAACATAGCTAACGTTTACCAAAACAAAGGTGATCTACTAAAAGCTATTGAGTTATACAATAAAGCACTATCGCTCGAATCTCAAACAAAGGACAAAGCAGGTGTTCTTTCGGCCATGAATAACATGGCTAATATATACATGTACCTTGGAGATACAACCACTAGTCTTCTTTATTTAAAGCGCTGCTTTTTAACCGCTAAAGAATCCAACGATCAGAACATGAAAGGGCACCTTCTTCATAATATGGGCACCATGATGGCCAAGAAAAATGCTTTGACAGGGATGCAATCACTTAAAACAGCGCTTAGCATTCGTCGCCAAATAGGTGATAAAAAAGGGATGGCTCATACCCTATTGATCCTTTCAAGTATAAACCTAAAGTTAAAGAATCTTAACTCTGCCAATTTGTATTTAAAGGAAGCAAAAGAAATAATTGATGAGATAAAAAATCCAAACTTTATTGCATTGTATCACAGGAATGTTGGTGAAGTAAACATGATCACCGGAAACAGCGAAGAGGCTATAAAGAATAATCTCATTGCCATAGAGCAATTTAAAAAAACAGAGAATATTAATGATCTGATCGAAACGCTATCAAACGTTATAAACTATTGTGATGAACATCCAGAACTTCGCAAGTACAAATTAGAATTCATGGAGCAGCATTATATATATAGCAAAGCCCTCAATAAAAATGCAGCACAAAGAGCAGCTACACAATCGCGATATGAAAATGAATTAAAAATAAAAGCCGCCGAACAAAAAACAAAAGATGAAAGAGCCGCTGATGAAAAAAAGATACAGCGCAACATCACAATTGCAATTGGCGTGGTGCTTGTTTTAACATTAGTATTCTCATTCTTCATTTTTAAAGCGTTAAAGGTAAATAGAGAAAAAACAAAAGTAATAGATAAACAGAAACAATTAGTTGAAGAAAAACAAAAAGAGATAATTGATTCTATTAATTACTCTAAGCGAATTCAAAATAGTTTCATACCTTCTAATGCTGAATTCAATGATGTATTTCCTCAGTCGTTTGTGATCTACAAACCAAAAGACATTGTAAGTGGTGATTTTTATTGGATACTTGACACTAAAGATCATCCATCATTAAAACAAAAAATAAAAGCAATTGCAGTGGCGGATTGCACAGGTCACGGCGTTCCGGGTGCTATGTTAAGTATGCTTGGTGCTTCTATCTTAAATCAGTCTATTTTAGAAAGCAGCGTTCAAGATCCGGCCGATATACTTAATTTTTTGAACTTAGAATTAAAAAAGAATTTACGTTCTAAGAATAACGAGATCATTCGTGATGGAATGGATATTAGCTGCTGCCTGATACAAACCGACACTTTGAAAATGCAATTTGCCGGAGCCAATAATCCTTGCTGGATATTACGCGAAGGAAAGATCACTGAACTAAAAGCAGACAAGCAAGCCGTTACAGCCTCTTTAGATGAAGGTTCTGGATCATTCACCCTTAAAGAATTTCAGTTGCAAAAAAATGACATGTTGTTTTTATTTACCGATGGTTTTGCCGATCAGTTTGGCGGACCAAGAGGAAAAAAATTCATGTACTCGCGATTAGAAAAACTACTTATTACCTCGGCAGCTATGGATCCTGAAACACAAAAGCAATTCCTTTTAAAAGATCTTGAAGACTGGAAAGGCTCGCTTGATCAGGTAGATGATGTTTGTTTGATAGGGATACGAATTTAACGTAAGATCTTTCTTACAAAAGCTACTGTAAAATAACTCATTAAAAACACTCCTGAAAAACCTTCACAAGCCGCCACAAATTTAAGGAAGCCATGCGCGAAGTAGTCGCCATAACCAATTGTGAAAAATGTAATAGCACTATAGTAAATACTATTTCCAAATTCTTCAACGTGATTTATTTCGGAAGGTAGTGTAGTTGCAACCGAACCTATTCCCGGAAAATATTTTGTGAAAATAAAATAAATAACCCCGTATACAAAAACTGTAGACAGGGCATTTACTAATACACGGATTGGAGCTGTAGCATAACGCCCAATATGATCGAATACATATTTCTGAAAATAGAATTTAGGATAAGCAAATACTTTTTCAATAACAGTGCCACTCTTCTCGTGATTCAAATTAGCCAAGGCTTCGCAGCGCTTAAATTCGATGTATGCTAGATCCTCATCTTCATACTGCCCATTCACACGAAAATTTTCCTTCAAGATCCTGAACTGTTCCGCTTTTTGAAAATATGTAGATGCTTCTTGATCGTGAATAAGTTTGTAAACCTGATTCTCTCGCCAATTAATAAAGATCCTTCCTAAGATCCTTGTGTTTACAAGGTTTACCTCCTTGATCACCACCTCTTCCTTTTCAGGAACCATATCTACAATATCTCGTATCACCGAATTACTTAGATTAAGTAATGCACATTTTGCGAATCGGAAATCAACAAAACTATTGAAAGAACAGGCATTAAAAGAAATATGATTTGCTACGGCCTGGTTGTAACTGATATTTCCCTCACCAAACGCAACGCTATCAAAACTAATTTCTGCATTTGAAAAATCGGCAAGATCAAAATTCTTATTTCCCTTTCCGAATGTAGAACCTCTAAAGTTTACTTTTCCTTGTCCAAACTCTGCACCCTCAAAAGAAACATCTCCATCATTAAAACTCACTCTTCTCAGGTCAATACGTCCACCACCAAATTCCACATTTTTAAAATCTTTTCTCCCAATACCAAACGAAGCTCTTTCGAATGAGATATTCCCTTCAGAGAACTTAGCGAATTTAAAATCTATATTCCCCTCACCATAGATGGTATTCTTGAAATCAACATTTCCATTACTAAATTTAGCATCTGCAAATATCAAATTCCCATTTCCAAAATTTGTGCCGGCAAAAGTAATATCGCCATCTCCAAAAACAACCGATTGAAAATTATTGGTACCGCTTCCAAAGCGTGTAACTTTGAACTGAACATCGCTATGTCCAAAATCAGCACACTGAAAATTATTTAATCCATTACCAAAAACACAATTATTGAATTGGATCTTCTTTCCTTCAAATTTGGCGTAGCTAAAATCGGTTACCGAGTAGCAATTAAAAAAACTTCGTACCGCCTTAAAATTCTTTAAAACAACAGGGTCGTGTTCCTTTAATCCCTTTTTGTATCTGTATTCACTTAACGAAAAATTAAAAATATAACTATCCTCCAATATAAAATCTTCACCCTTGTCGATCTTATCATAAAGTTCATCTGCAGTAACTACCTTTAATTTTATGGTATTCAATTTATTGTTTGTGGCGTCTAAGAATTCCACTACCGCCACAGGCAGATCGTTAACGGTCTCCAACGTTACATTATATTTCAAAGAGTGACTTTCGTGTAGCTGACTTTCTAACATTGCTTATTTACCATTTGAAATTACTAAAATACATTATAAAACGTTCATTCATTATTTAAATTTATTACAAACCTCATCATCTTTTTAAACTGATGATGCCCCTTAGTTTTTCGTGGCTGATGGATCGTGTTTTAAATTTTATCCTCCAATTATAAACCCCATCCTCGCAGGGCTTGTCCTTAAAAGTTCCGTCCCAACCATTATCAGGAATAACGGTCCAAAACACTTGCTTTCCCCAACGATCAAAAATTCTTAGTTCATACTCCCCACCTTGATACTCTCCATAAAAAACAGGGCGCCAAATATCATTAAGGTTGTCATTATTAGGAGTAAATGCATTTGGGAAATGCATAAACGTTGCTTCACTAATAGAGATATGTTTTGAAATAGTATCCGAACATCCTTCGTTTGAGGCGATGAGTGACACTAAAAATTTCCCTGGTTCATAAAAATTATAAATCGGATGCATTTTATCAGAGAACATTGTATTCTCATCGTACCAACTATACCAATCTGCACCGCTACTTAAATTAATGAACTTAACCTCATCAAAAATAACAATACCGGTTCCGGGTTCGTAAGCATAAGCAGCTTTAACCTTTGGATACAACTTTAAAAATGTTGGCAACAGCGATTGCGTTGAGCAGCCCTGAGGAGTAATAATACTTAGATCACAATTATATTTTCCAACTTGTGTGAAACAAATGGTAGGGTTATACGCATTTACCTGTATAGGTGTTGCTACTGAATTGATATCGGTAAAATTCCAATTGTAAACATATGTTGTATTTTCGGGTGCTGTTAAAGAAAAGTTCACGCAAATAGATCCGCAAATGATGGCCGGTGGATTTAATAATCCTAACTGCGGTTTTAAATGCACCGTTAAATTTTTTACAGCGGTTGCCAAGCATGTATTGGCATCGTAAGCCAATAGCGTATAAGAATTTGGTCCGGCAAAAATATTTAAAGTAGAATCGGTTCCGCCAAATGGCAACCATTGGTAAGTATAAGGCCTAACTCCTCCACTAAGTGTTGAATACATATTTACAGGTTCGCCTTCGCAAATTTCGGGCTGACTAGTTAATGTAAGCAACAAATTAAGCGCGGGTGGCTGTGTAATATTTACAAATAAAGTTTGCGTGCAACCCGATAATGTATCTAATATAGCGATAGAATTATTTCCGGCGGCCAGCGTTGTAACTGTTGATGGAAATGTAGTAAGATTTCCAACAAAGAAATTAGTGTTCAAAATTGATACCGAATAAATACCTGAGCCTCCTATTAGATCTAGCTCTACACTACCCGTGCTGGCCCCATTACATTTTACGTTCCCTAAAAGAGCTAAGCTTGCGCTAAATTGCCCTATTTGATAAACCGTAACCGTTCTTACCGCAGTACATCCATTTGATGGATCGGTAACAATTAAAGTATGGATGCCAACTCCCGTTGCTGTTATAGATGTACTTGTAGATCCTGTTGGACTCCAGCTATAAGAAACGCCGCTTGTAGTTGATGTACCAATAATTCCAACAATGGTATTTGTACATGTAATTGAACTGTTGGTGACAGCCGTTATACTTGGGGCAGCAGTATTTTGAAACACTACCACTACAGTATTGCTAGTACAATTATTTGCAGGATCAGTAATGGTTAATGTATAATTACCAGCACCAATAGCTGTTGCGGTATTTGTTGTTACGTTTTGCGGGCTCCAACTATACGTTGCAGTACTAATATTTGATGTGCCCGTTAAAACTGTAATTGGTGCACTACATGTTACAGTTCCTCCAACACTGGCAAAAACTAAAGGCACTATGGTATTTGTTTGAATATTAACAGTGAATGTTACTGCAACCGAATTAGAACCGGTTACAACATAGGTATGAGATCCAACACTTACATTAGTGAATGTAAAAGGTAAAACTACATTTGTTCCTATTGGTGTTGCTCCTTCGGTGATGGTGTAGTTTGGCGCAACGCTAGTGGTTACCGAATTAATGGTAACTATTCCGGTTGAAGAAGTACAATTTGCATCTTGAATAGCTAAAGTTACGCTTGCTTGTGAAAACAACGAATGCCAACCGCACACTAAAATAAATAATACTAAAGCTTTCCTCATCACTCTTTATCAAATTTACTAAAAGCACGGCTTTTAAGCATTACTCCAAATAAAAAAGCGCACTTGAGTGCGCTTTTTTATTTTTATCTGGCGGTCTGGACGGGACTCGAACCCGCGACCTCCGCCGTGACAGGGCGGCATTCTAACCAG
>CAYYUS010000093.1:0-7791 GCA_964474925.1 uncultured Akkermansia sp.
TTCACCTCAATGTTTCCACTGCCCTTGGTCATATAGATACGGGCAACTGATGTTTTTCTACGTCCTGATGTATTGATTACTTCCATTCTTATTTGATTTTACTTAGATCGATCTTTTTTGGTTGTTGTGCTTCCATACCGTGCTCTGTTCCTACAAAAATACGAACGTTGGTATTTAAATTACGACCCAAACGGCCTTTTGGCAACATACCATGAATAGCATGTGCTAAGATCTCGGTTGGATTCTTAATTAATAAGGTCTTAGGGGTAGCAATACGCTGACCTCCCGGATACCCTGTATAGCGTTTGTATTCTTTATCAGTAGCTTTTTTACCGGTAAATCTTACTTTCTCTGCATTGATAATGATAACGTTATCACCGCCATCCATATGGGGTGTATAGTTGGTTTTGTGTTTACCACGGATGATCATGGCAATTTTAGTAGCCAAACGTCCAACTACTTCATTCTCTGCGTCAACCAAAATCCACTCCTTTTTAGCAGTTGATTTGGTTTGATACTTGGTTTTATAACTTAATGCGTCCACTTTTATTCAATTTTTTAAGCGTTTTTCCCAAAAATAAGGGCTGCAAATGTAACGAGTTTTTTTTACCCCAACAAACTTTTTTGAGGAAAACAGGCCTTTCTGTCTAAAGAAATTAACAAAAAACCCTGAAAACTGGATTTTCAGGGTTTTTATTCTGTTTATGAGGGCTTTGGGGGCTATTTTACCTCGTTTCCATCATTATCAATTTCGATCACGTCATAACCCAACTTTTTCACTTTTTCAAGATTTGTGGCTTTATCGCCCAAAACAAAAATAACCAGCTTATCGGCAGGCAAGTTTTTCTTGGCCAGGCCATTTATTTCTTCCTTAGTGATACTGTTCAAAATGGTCATTTGCTTACTTACATAATCCTTCTCCAAATTATAATCCATAATACGCTTCACAAAGAATAGTTTTTGCATTGGTGCTTCATAACGTAAAGCATCGGATTGCGTTAATGCATTTTTTGTGAAACTTAATTCTTCATCAGTGATGCCGCCATCGCGGAATTTAATGGTCTCTTTCATAAAATCAATAAGTGTGCTATCTGTTGTATTGGCTTTAAATCCTCCCGAGAAGGTGAATGGTCCGGCAAATTTTGATCCGCTAAATCCTGTTCTACATCCATAGGTCCAACCTTTTACTTCACGCATATAATAATTTAAACGACTATTAAATGCCGAGCCAAACGAATAGTTCATGATCTGACTTTTATAATATTCTCCATATGGATCATACGAAAAGGCTACATATCCTGCTCTGATCTCGCTTTGCGCTGCACCTTTTTTATCGCAGAAATAGATCTTTGTTTTTTCGATGGCCGGTTTAGCAGGTTCTTCATATTTTCTAGCTCCCTTATCTTTAATACCATTCATAAAGGCCATGTGTTTCATCATCTCATCTTTTGTAACATCACCACTAATAGAAACAGAGATCAAGTTGCTATTCATACTTTGATCGTAATAGGCTTTTACATCTTCAAGTGTGATGCCGTTCAAGCTATTGGTTGTTCCGTTTACCGGAATTCCAATTACACTACTCTTTCCGAATAATAATTTCTTGTAAAGATTATCTGCTAAACCTGCAGCCGACATTTGCGCTTGGATGATCCCATCGCCTTGTCTTTTCTTTTCTAATTCAAA
Source organism: uncultured Akkermansia sp. (assembly GCA_964474925.1). GTDB lineage: Bacteria > Bacteroidota > Bacteroidia > B-17B0 > Aurantibacillaceae > Aurantibacillus. The sequence goes on from CAYYUS010000093.1 coordinate 1,687, forward strand.
TTCGGTTTTATCAAACTTAGGCTCAAATAAACTTTCCTTTAATATAGCCATGGTTGCGGCAATATTTTCTTTAAAACACTCCACCGAGCAATTGATCTCATCTTCGCCTGCATTTACATTAATGCGACTTCCAATACGATCTAATTTATTCTCTACTTCTTCAGCAGAAGTTTTCATAGTACTTTGTCCCCAAACCGACGTAAGCAATGAAGCTAAACCGGCTTTTTCAATTGGTTCGTAACGATGTCCGTTTTGAATGCTAATTAAGATATTCACTTTTGGGATCTCGCTGTTTTGCAGACCAATTACTTTTATTCCATTCGTAAATTGAGCTGTATAAAAATCAGGAACCGGCACAGGCATAGCTTGAGTTGCTTTTGGCATTGCAGCGCGATTAAAAGCATCTTTTGGTTCGGTATAACTTAAGTTTTTATACTCAGCGCTTTCTGGCTCAACTGTACGATCATACATTTTCCAATTATCTTTTGCTGCCGCTAATTCAGGTTTTCCCTTTGGCACGCAACTTAAAATAACTGCTTTCTTTCCTTTAATGTATTTATTGTAGGCAGCCATAACATCCGCTTTTGTAAGCGCGTTTACCATAGCCATTTCTTTTACAATAAAGTTTGTGTTTCCTGCTAACGTATGATTTGCTGCTAATTTAGCTCCTTTACCTAGAACCGTTGTAATTTGACCGATGATGCTTGACTTGTAGCCCATTTTATATTTGCTCATGTCGTCATCTGTTACAACTTTCTTTTCCCACTCCTTTAATACGTTGTAAACTTCTTTTTCCATATCGGCTAAAGCTGTTCCAGGGTTAGCGCGGATCATAAATTCAAACTGTCCTGTTAACTCACGCGAAATTGGAAATGCATTGGCGCATAATTCTTTTTTAGTTTCAATAAAGGCTTTATAAAAAGGTGAGCCTTGTGATCCCGATAAAATATTTGCTAAAGCATCTAAAGCAATATCTTCTTTTGTATTTGTTTTTACCGAAGGATAAGCCATACGCAACATTGGTAACTTTACATTATCCTCATAAGAGATATAACGATTTTCAGTAAGAACCACCGGCGCAACTGTTTGTGGTTTTACCGCAGGGCCTCGAGGAATGCTTCCAAAATATTTTGTAGCGAGCTCAAGTACTTTTTCAACAGTAATATCTCCGGCTACAGTTAATACGGCGTTATTAGGACCGTACCAACGCATATAAAAACGTTTAAGATCTCCTACATCCACACGATTAAGATCATCCAAATATCCAATGGTTGACCAACTGTAAGGATGTCCTTTTGGATATAACGCTTCAGCAATTTTTTCGTTCACTAAACCATAGGGTGCGTTATCGTAACGCTGTCCGCGCTCATTTTTTACAGTAGCACGTTGCACTTCAAATTTCTTTTGTGTTACCGAATCTAATAAAAAGCCCATGCGATCCGATTCTAACCAAAGCATTTTTTCAAACTGATTACTTGGCACAACTTCAAAATAATTGGTGCGATCGGTATTAGTAGTTCCATTAAGTGTACCACCTGCTTCGGTAATAATTTTAAAATGTTGTTCATCGCCCACATTCTTTGAACCTTGGAACATCATATGTTCAAAAAAGTGCGCAAAACCGCTGCGACCTTGCTGTTCGCGTGCGCTACCAACGTGGTAAGTTACGTCAACGTAAACAATTGGATCGCTATGATCTTCGTGAATAACGATCTGCATTCCATTTGGTAATTCGTAGCGTTTATATGGAATAACAATTTCGTTACCCACTTTTTTAACTTCCTCTACAAACTTTGGTTTTGCATTGGTAACCATATCGCTTGGTAGATTCTTTTTTTGCGCAAAGGCCAAGTTGGCCAAACAAAGGGCTGCAATAGCCGTCAATTTGATAGATCTCATGTGTTTAATTTTAATCCCAATTTATTTTCGGGTTCGGTAAATATAATAATTCACACTTATCTAAAAATGAATAATATTTTGTACGGCAAATTATAGGGATAAATTAACATTCCTTTGAAAAATAAACCTAAGCATTTGGATGTTTTATATGTAACTTTGATAAAAAATTAAATCATGTATCCAGAAACTATAGTAAAACCAATGAAAGCCGAATTAACTGGCTCGGGTTTTGAAGATCTATCAACATCAGAAGCCGTAGAAAATGCCATTAAGCAACAGGGAACTGTATTAATGGTTGTAAACTCGGTTTGCGGATGTGCAGCAGGGGCTTGTCGCCCAGGCGTAAAAATGAGTTTAAGCAATGCCAAACTCCCAACAAAATTGACAACCGTATTTGCAGGATTTGATACAGAAGCCGTAAATAAAGCCCGCGAACATTTTGCGCCTTATCCGCCAAGCAGCCCGGCAATTGCCCTTTTTAAGAACGGTGAATTAGTGCATATGGTTGAACGTCATAATATTGAAGGAAGAACTGCAGCCATGATCGCCGAACATTTAAAAATGGTGTACGACGAATTTTGCTAAGTAATTTAAGCTCACTATAAAAGGCGCATTTTTTGCGCTTTTTTTATTTAAAAATGGGTTACTTTTATAATCGAAACGAATAAACAAAAAATACATTCATATGAAAAAGATAGGATTATTGATCATTGCTGTTGTGTTAGTTGGAAGCTCTGCTTTTTTTACCTCATGCGGTAACGATGGTGAAAAAGAGGTAAATCCATTAGCCGATAGTTTAAAAGAAATTAACAGCGGCTTAAGCGGAAAATTAAACGAAAAGGAAATTGCGCTTCAGGAATTCATCTCCACATTTAACGAGATCCAAGACAATTTAAATACGATCAAAGAGAAAGAAAAGATCGTCACTCAAAGTTCGGGCACAGGTGATGTTAAAAGCAAGGAAGGTCAAATTAAAGAAGACATACAAGCTATTTACGACTTGATGGGTAGAAACAAATCGCGAATCAATTCATTGAGCAGAAAATTAAAGGCCAGCAATCTTAAATTAGAAGGTATGCAAACCATGATCGAGAATTTACAAGCTTCATTGAACTTAAAAGATGAAGAGATCACAGATCTTAAGAACAAGATCGAAAGTTTGAACATTGAACTTTCTACTTTAAATACAGATTACAAAGAGATACTTGACGAAAGCGATGCTAAAACCGTAGTAATTAAAACAGCTTATTATGCATTTGGAACAAGTAAAGAATTAAAAACTAAGAATATCATCACTAAAGAAGGTGGTTTTATTGGTCTTGGTAAAACAAACAAATTAAAAGAAGATTTTAATAAGGAATACTTTACCAAAGTAAATATTGACGAAGTAACCAGCATTAATATTGGCGCTAAAAAAGCTAAGATCATTACTACACACCCTAGCGGTTCGTACAAGTTAATTGGCGAAAAAACCGTTGAAAAGATAGAGATCACCAATACTGAAGAGTTTTGGAGTGTTTCTAAATACCTTGTGATCATTATTGAATAAAATTCTCAACCAATTGAGAGCAAGCAGGCCTAAACAGCCTGCTTGTTTTGTTTTAGGATATTTCGTTTCTTTACACTTTAATAAAACACCTTATGGAATTATACTTAGACTCAGCAAATCTTAAAGAAATTGAAGAAGGCTTTAAGCTTGGCTTTTTAAATGGTTTAACCACTACACCTACCTTCATGCAAAAAGAAGGTATTACCGATATTGACGGTACCATTGTAAAACTTAGTAAAATAGTTCCGGTCCTACAGATCGAAGCTTTAGGAAATACTGCTGAAGAAATTTTAGCTGAAGCTGAACGTCAATTGGCTTTGGGTTTAGATAAAAATAAAACTGTTTTTAAAATTCCTGTTTCATTAGAAGGAGTTCGTGCATGTAAAATGTTGCGTAATAAAGGTCTTTTAGTAAATGTGCATTTAGTGTATACTTTACAACAAGCTTATATGGCTATGCAAGCCGGTGCAACGTATGTTTGCCCTCTTGTGGGACGTTTACAAGATCAAGGACATGATGCTTTAACTTTGGTTGAGCAATGTGTTGACGCGGTAGAAATTTACGGATACGATACTAAGATCATGTTCTCTTCGGTTCGTAATATAGAACACGTACGTAATGCAATTAATATTGGAGTTCATACCATTACTGTTCCATTAAAAGTAATGAAGCAGCTTACTGAAAATAATTTCACAACCGTTGGAACCGATCAATTTATTACCGATACGCGTTTAATGATGGTGAAAGTAAAAGAAGCTATAAAAGGTATCAATCCTTTAGTACCTGAGAGTACAAATATTACAGATGCCATTGTGAAAATGACTGAATTTGGTTACGGTGCTATTACCGTTACAAAAGCGGATGGTAGTATTAAAGGTGTATTTACTGATGGTTCTTTACGTAAATTGATCCAAGATAAAGGCCGTGACGTATTAGGGAAAAAATTAAGCGATCTTGAATTCCGTGACCCAATCACTATTGATGGAGATGTATTATTGAATGAGGCCAATACCTTATTCAAAAAAACAAATGTGGATACCATCGTAGTTACCAATGGAGGAAAGCCGGTAGGTATGCTGGATATTCAGGATCTGAAATCGTAAAACTTATCAAATGTCAGATAAATTCATAGGTAAATTCGTTAACAGCGCATCTGACATTGAAAAACGTTTAAGCAAAGCCAAAGCTTTTATTTTTGATTGGGACGGCGTATTCAACAATGGATTTAAAACCGGCCAGGCAGGCAGTGGTTTTAGTGAAGTTGATAGTATGGGCACAAATCTATTACGTTTCTCACATTTTTTAAAAACAAAACATCTTCCTTTTACGGCCATAATTAGTGGTGAAAAAAATGAAAGCGCTCAATTTTTTGCAACTCGCGAACATTTTAATTTATCGTTCTACAAAATTGCACACAAGATAGATGCCTTGAATTATATCTGCGATCACAAAGGCATTAAACCCGAAGAAGTGGTTTATTTTTTTGATGATGTATTGGATCTTTCTATTGCAAAAGTGTGTGGTTTACGCATCATGATAGCAAAACAAGCCACTACATTATTTACGGAGTATTGCATTAAAAATGATCTTGTAGATTATATCAGTGCCAATCATGGTGGCGATCATGGCATTCGTGAATCTTGCGAAATGCTAATAACAGTTAACGGAAACTTTGACGATGTGCTTAAACTGCGAACAGATCTAAGTGAGGTTTATAAAGATTATATCCGTCAGCGCAATAATGTTGATACATTGATCTATACAAAAGATGGTGCCGGAAGAATAATTCCTGATCAGCAGTAAATAATCAGTAGGATTTATTTACTGTCAAAATTCGTTGTAATAATCCTTACAACTTTTCAATTCTGTACTTTCGTCGAACCCTTTTCCCCGTGCGTAATTCAAGAGTTCTTGCTCATTCTTAAATATCTTTTCGCTTTTGTTCTTAAAGTCGTATGCAAAATAAACCTTCTTTGCTTTGTTCTCAATTTTCACTTTCATGCCGATCAAATGTTCGTTTGTAAAAGCAAATGTCATAATGCCATTTACGTCGCAAGATAATTCCCCATTATCATTCACATCAAATTGCTGAACGTTAGCTTCATTGTATAAAGTAGCGTCTCCTAACGAATCCATGCAATGCAACGAATAAGGCCACACAATAGGTAAACGGTAATAATCTCTAAACCCTAAATAACTGTAAAATTGCTCGGGCACTCTACCCTTGATGCTATCCGGTTCAAGACTCATTAAATAATTTACCGAAGCAGATTCCAATAATGAATCCTTAGAATTGGTGTATAAATTATTCAACGAATCCATACGCTTCACCTGTTCCATTCCAAACTCCTCAATATTACCGGCAAACTCCTTTGCTTTTCCTGTGATCCCTCTTACAAGCATTACAATAGCGAAAATAAGTACCGCCAAACTCACTCCAAACCCTATAAGCCATCTTAGGGCTTGTTTTCCGTTGGAATTGAACTTTAAAGCAGTCATTATAAGCGAAACAATGAGAAAAACCGCGCTAAAAAGGATAAGAACTATATAGAGAATGCCCTTTAATATCATGCCTCAAAAGTAAATAATTTACCCGATTAGCCCTAAAACCCTCAAAAACAGTACCTTTTTTGAGCTTTTTTATTGTGGCAATAGCT
>CAYYUS010000094.1:0-7788 GCA_964474925.1 uncultured Akkermansia sp.
GTCAATTCGAAATCAATTGCCACAGATTTTACTCAAGTAAGCCATATATTTTAGTCATCGTACTCTCATCTTAACCATGTTTATTTGTAGTGTATTCTTGCAAATGGAATTTTATTGCTTGGTTCTTTCACATCCAAAATAGAAGCATCTAATGAAAAGTTAGCTCCACCATACGTTACCAACTGGTGCGCTTCTTGATATCTATAATCTCCACTTGCTACCGAAGGATTTGAACAATTATAATCTAATGTAACTGTACTACCCGGTGTAACGTAAGGCGTTATATAGTATTCTTTTAAAATACTTGTTTCACCAGGGCACCAGCCTTGACGATCATATAACCATGTTCCTCCTTGAGGGAAAACAGGGATGTCTGAACATTTTTTTGTAATGAACCAAGAGAATTCATTTGCTCCACCATTTACATTTAAGGAGTGAGTTACTTGCCCGCCGTTTTGATGAAATTCTCCTTCAGCACCATGTCCGGTAATTGAGCTGCGCATTTTAAACTGTTTACCCGCAGCTAAAGTAGAGAAGGTTGTTGGCGGATAAAAACTTTGATTATTAATACTTCCAATGCTCGGTGCTCCGGTGCGATTTGTTCCTTGCCACAATTGGTTAAATTCTAAAACAGTTCGCGGCGGAGTACCAACAATAAAATAAAAATCAATGTCCATTTGCTCTTGATATTGTCCTCCCAAAGTCATTACCATGCGTTTTCCGTTCTGCAATATTGGCGCGAAATCTGTTACATCATAATACCACGATTTTCCATTCACTCCCAAACTCAATCCTTTACCGTAAGGAGTTACAAACGATAATATCTCGTTGTAGAAAGGATATCGTTCAAAATAATTCAAATTACTGATCACTATAGTGCCGCTTGGTGTAACTGCAATTGTTCCGGTTAAAACATTATTGTTATCTCCATCGTAAATATTTGATGCAATTGCCTGAAATGAATTGCTTGTAGAAACAAGAACAACGGCATCATGTGCCATAGGTGTAACCGTAGAATTATCAGTAATTGAATACGATTGGATCACATGAGGCGCGCGCGCTACCGAATCGCGAACGGTTACTGTATTTGATGTTGTTGAATAGGTTCCTTTAAAAAATACAACATTGGGACGAATACTCGTTTCATAGAACATACGATTTAATTTATCGCCACGATCGTAAGTCCATTGTAAATTAACACCGGCTGATGTTAAGGCATTTTTACTATCGTTCAATGTTTGTCCGCTGCCCTCACCCATTTTATAATACGCTAAAAGATTTACGTAAAACGGATGTGTAGCATCAATTGGTTTATTCATCCAGTTTTGAATATCCACCAAGGCTAATTCTTTATTCCAAATGGTTAGTTCGTTTACCTTTCCTTTATAATTATTTCCCATTGCATAATCCTTACCTAAGATCAAATTGAGGAACGACATTGTTTTAGTTTTTGCAGTTCCAGAATGCCAAAGTGTGCCGTTCAAATAAATTCTCATATTTCCTGTAGTAGCATTTTTTGTAAAGGTCCAATGATTCCACTGACCACCTATCTCTGTTGGAGTGGCTGCCTTATTGATACGATCAAAATTTCCTGCTGAGTATCCTGCATCAAAATACATGTTATTATCACTCCACGGGAAATGAATGTTAAGATGTCTTTCGTTTGGATTATTTGCCCATCCATACAAAACAGATGTATTAGAAGGTAATAATGTTGCCGTGCCATAAGCCCACAAACTCACCGTTAATTCGTTATTGATGCTTGTTAAACTTGAAGTATTGATAACAGCATGACCGAATTTACCAAGATCAATAGCGTAATTATTATTACTGTACAGTGCTAAATTTGAAGCATAACTTAAACCATTAAAAATAATTGGATTTGTAGGAACAGTATTGGTGAACGAAAAGTCAACCAACACATTGCTTGTGCCATCCCAATTGAACGGCGTATAAAATTGAATACGATTATTTCCATTCACAAAATTATAATTCTGATTAAATACTTGTGTAAATCCTGTTAACGTAGTTGTGTTAGAGGTAAGAACTGTAGTTGTTGCACTCACGTGTTGCATTTTTACTCTAAAGAAATTTACTGCACCGCCTGCGTTGGCCACGTTTAAAATAAAACCATCAATTGGTCCTGCCGTTAAACCAGCCGCCGTTAATTCAGATGCTTTCACTAAAATTTGTGAACGACCTGAAGTTTCGTTTGCCTTTAAAAAATTAGGAGTTGCCGTACTTCCATTACCTATGGTAAATAATGTTTCGGAAATGATCGAATTTAAAACAACATTGGTTTGTGAAAAATCGTAATAATCATACAACGTTTGATTTGAATATGGAAATGTTGTAGGCGTATAATTTGAGATCAAATAATTAGGTGCTGTTTTTGCAGCCTTTTCAATTTTTGATGAATCAACAATGTATGTATTGCACGAATAATCCCACTCGCCACAACCTTGGTTTGGTAGTGATTGTGTTGAGACCAAATTATTTTTACAACGCATATTATATTTCATGATGATCTTCTCGAACGTTAACGAATTGTTCGGAAAATTGATCATGGTATCGCGCGAAGTACTTCCGTATTTGAAGGTCTTTACAATAATAGTGTCTCCAGTTGTTTGAGCTTTGATATCGATGATAAAGGTTAAAAAAAGCGCTAATGCTAGGCCTACTCTTATTTTCATGGTATTTTTCATTTTTTACTAAAACGTTTTAATATTATAGTAAAAATAGGCCATTTATGTAAAACGGCCAATTAATTCATAAAAAATCAGGGTAAAGTTCCAGTAAAGCTAGTCTATACGCTTTGTTATCATTTATATAAACGATTTTAGGAAAGGGAGATCGTACCCGCAGCAACGGTATTATTTGTGTTCTCATTTATTAAAATAAATGAACCCGTATGGCGATTCTCTTTATACGCATCAAAGCTAATAGGCTCGGCAGTTTTAATGTATACTTTGCAAATATCATTCAACTTCATTCCTCCGTCGCTTTCTAATTGTTGAAACGAATGAATATCGATCTTGCCAACAATATCTTTTACAATTGCTTTTGTTCTGAAACTATTCTGTTGCAAAATTAATTTTTGCCCCGGCTGAAATGCATTATTATCCATCCAACAAATGGTTGCATTTACTTCTTTTTCGGTTTGAGGAACTTGGTTCACTTTCACAATCGTGCTTCCTCTGCTAATATCCACATCGTCTTTTAAATGAATGATCACTGGATCTAAGGCGTTAGCCACCTCGACCTCAGCTTGATGTTTTTCTAATTTCTCAATGGTTGTTTCAATGTTTGAAGGAAGAACTAAAACCTTATCTCCTTTTTTATACGAACCACTTAATACTTTTCCGGCATAGCCGCGGTAGTCATGCAATTCGTTTGTTTGTGGACGGATAACATATTGCACTTGAAAACGTGACGCTCCATCTGAATTTACAACGTCGATCTTTACGTTCTCTAAAAATTCCATTAAGGTCTCTCCTTTATACCAACTCATATTTGCTGAACGTTCTACAACATTATCACCGGCCAACGCACTTGCAGGAATAAATGAGATCTGCTTCAAATTCAATGGACCTGCAAATTCTTTGTAATCATTTATAATTTCGTTAAATCTCTCTTCAGAATAATTCACAAGATCCATTTTATTAACGCAAACTAATACATGCGGAATTCCTAAAATAGAAGAAATAATACTATGACGTTTTGTTTGATCAGTAATTCCATTTCGCGCATCTACCAAAACTATTGCCAGATCAGCGTTAGAAGCCCCGGTGAACATATTACGTGTATACTGAATGTGCCCGGGTGTATCCGCGATAATAAATTTACGTTTATCTGTTGTAAAATATTTATACGCTACATCAATTGTAATTCCTTGCTCGCGCTCTGCACGTAAACCATCGGTTAATAATGCTAAGTCGATGCCGGTATCTATTCCGGACGTTTTACTTTGTTTTGTAAGTGTTTCAATAATATCTGTAGATATTGATTTACTATCATATAATAAACGTCCTATCAATGTGCTTTTGCCATCGTCAACGTTTCCTGCTGTAAAAAATCTTAATAATTCCATTGTTTTTTTATTCCTGGTTTCTTGTTTCTAGTTCTGAACTGCCTACTGCCACTGTTAACTGGGTACTAGAAATACCCGCCTTTTTTTCTATCTTCCATTGCAGCCTCACTTACTCTATCATCCATCCGCGTTGCGCCGCGTTCGCTGATCTTTGCATCTTTCAATTCTGCAATAATATCATCTAACGTATATGCTTCGCTTTCCACTGCTGCCGTGCAAGTCATATCACCAACAGTACGGTAACGCACTTTTTTAGTAACCACCACATCGTTCGCTTCTATCTGCACAAACTCATTAGTGTTCATTAATTGTCCATGCTCAGTTAAAATACATTCTCTTTCGTGAGTGAAATAAATAGATGGTAATTCAATTTTCTCCCGTTTAATATAATTCCATACATCAAGCTCTGTCCAATTGCTAATAGGAAATACGCGAACGTTCTCTCCTTTGTTAATTTTACCATTATAGATATTCCAAAGTTCCGGTCTTTGCATTTTTGGATCCCATTGACCAAACTCATCGCGCACGGAAAATATTCTTTCCTTCGCTCTCGCCTTCTCTTCATCTCTGCGAGCACCACCAATACACGCATCAAATTCAAATTCCTCGATCACCTCTAATAGTGTGTATGTTTGCAATCCATTTCTGCTTGGAAATTTTCCTTTTCCATCTTGCAACTTCTTCTTATTGATCGTGTCGGCAACATAACGCACAATTAATTTCTCATCTAATTGTTTCGCCAAATTATCCCTATAACTAATTGCCTCCGGAAAATTATGTCCAGTATCTACATGAACCAAAGGAAACGGAAATTTACCCGGACGAAACGCTTTTAAAGCCAAATGCACCAAACAAATACTGTCTTTCCCACCACTAAACAATAATGCAGGTCTATCAAACTGCCCGGCCACCTCACGCAAAATGTGAATGGCTTCATTCTCTAACTGATCTAAATAATCTAATTTACTCATGTTTTTTCATTCAAAATTCATAACTCATCATTCATAATTACTTGTGTAATCCACACTCTTTCTTACTTGCATCTTCCCACCACCAACGTCCCGCTCTAAAATCTTCTCCTTCTTTTATGGCTCTTGTGCAAGGCTGACAACCAATACTTACAAAACCTTTATCATGCAATGGATTGTAAGGAATATTGTGTTTGAAAATAAAAGCTTTCACTTCTTCCATTGTCCAATTTAAAAGCGGATGAATTTTTAAGATCTGATTTGCTTCGTCCCACTCTACCATTGGCATATCGCTTCTGTTTCCCGATTGATCAGCACGAATTCCGGTGATCCAGATCGTATGTCCTTTTAAAGCGCGCTTTAAAGGCTCCACCTTTCTTACAAAACAACATTCTTTTCTATTATCAACATTTTCGTAAAAACTAAATGGTACTTTTTTTGTAACCATGTCTTCTACCAATTGTGTATTAGGCGAAAACGTATGAATTGTTTTTTTGTAACGCTCCAAAGTGCTATTAAAAACAGAATATGTTTCAGGAAATAAACGACCGGTATCCAAAGTGAAAACAGAAATATTCAAACTCTCAGAAAAGATCATGTGCGTGAGTACTTGATCTTCGTAACCCAAACTGGTTGAGAACACAACGCTTTCTGAAGGTAATTGCGAAACCAGCTGCAGAATTTCTTCAGCAGTTTTACCGGTGACCTTTGTTTCTATGTCCTTTATTTTGTTCATTTCTGTTTCCCTCCCCCGTCATTTGCTCCGCAAATGCCACCCCCTCAAGAGGGGGATGGGGACCAATGTTTACTTTAATGCTTGTTCAATATCATTTAATATATCGTCTTTGTGTTCAAGTCCAATAGAAATACGAATAAGTCCAGGAGTAATTCCCACAGACAAACGTTCTTCTTCAGATAATTTACAATGTGTAGAAGATGCAGGATGTGTTGCAATACTTCTTACATCTCCCAAATTTGGAGAGATCTTGATCATTTGCAATTTATCCATGAACTTCTTTGCAGCCTCATAACCGCCTTTTACAGTGATGGTAATTATTCCTCCACCCGCTTTCATTTGCTTTTTGGCAATGGCGTAGTGCGGATGAGATTTTAAGAACGGATAAGAAACATTTTCCAAAGCAGAATTCTTTTCTAAAGCTTCGGCAACAGCTAAAGCATTTTCGCAATGTTTATCCATGCGAATTGTTAACGTTTCCAAACTTTTACTTAAGGTCCATGCGTTAAACGGACTTAAAGATGGTCCTGTTAAACGTCCATACAAATAAATTTCCTGTATAAGGTCTTTTCTTCCTACCACTATGCCGCCCAATACACGCCCTTGTCCGTCCATATATTTTGTAGCCGAATGAATTACCAGATCAGCACCAAATTTTATAGGCTGTTGTAAATACGGCGTTGCAAAACAATTATCAACGATCAATAATTTGTTGTGTTTTTTTGCGATCGCTGCAACAAATTCAAGGTCTATCAATTCAATAGCAGGATTGGTTGGTGTTTCCAAATAAATAAAACGCGTTTCCGGCTTTATTAATTTTTCAATACTATTTGGATCCTTGATATTAAAATACGAATGCGAAATATTTAATTTCGGAAAATATTTAGTGAATAAAGCATGCGTTGCTCCGAAAACGGAAGAACACGATACAATATGATCGCCCGACTTTAATAAAGCCATAAAGCTTGTGTAAATTGCGGCCATACCCGAAGCTGTTGCTACACCGGCTTCCGCGCCTTCCATGATACAAACTTTATTTACAAATTCATTTACATTTGGGTTTGTATAGCGCGAATAAATAAAATCATCGCTTTCATCGTTAAAGGCAGCACGCATTTCTTCGGCTGTATCAAAAACGAAACTGCTGGTTAAATATACAGGAACCGAATGCTCGTTATTTTGCGAGCGTTCCATCTGTGCCCTAATGGCATCTGTTTCGAAATGTTTCTTTGCCATTAGTTCAAAGTTATTTTATAATTAATTTTCGCTGTTGGTTCCAGAGTTTTAGAAACCGAGCAATATTTCTCTATTGATAATTTTACAGCACGCTCTACTTTATCATAATCGATAGTTCCTTTTATTTTAAAGTGCAAAGTGATATCTCTGAACAAAGAATGATCTTGCACTTTTTCGCTTTCACCTTCTACCTCTACATTGAAATCGAGAATGTCTTGCTTTTGTTTTCTCAATATCAATAACACATCAATAGCGCTGCAACCACCTAAAGCTGCTAATAGCATTTGGCGCGGGCGCATGCCTTTTCCTTCTCCACCAATGTCAGGGGCAGAATCCATTTGAATTGTATTTCCTTCCTCGTTGCTCGCTTCCATGTGGAATTTATCGTTGAGGCGTTTAATGTTGATCTTCATTTTTTAAAATTTTATCCCCTAAAGATACAAGTTTTAAAACGTATTTACCCCGTTAACCGTTGTATATTTCATAGTGTACTTTACGCCCGGGTTCAGGTATTTATAAGCACTATGACTTACTAAGGCCGCCTCATGGAATCCGCAAAGGATCAATTTTAGTTTGTTCTTGTACGTATTGATATCGCCAATAGCCCAAACTCCTTCAATATTGGTACTGTAATCGTCGGTATTTACAATGATGGCGTTCTTCTCAATATTCAATCCCCAGTTTTCCATTGGTCCAAGTTTAGGGCTTAATCCGAAAAGAGGTATTAAATTATCCGCTTCGATAATTTGTTTTTCGTT
>CAYYUS010000095.1:0-7769 GCA_964474925.1 uncultured Akkermansia sp.
CACTTGAATATCTAATGCTTTACATTTTTCAATGTACTTGCTATAATCAACTGCTTCGCCAATGATATCAGGATATTGAATGATAGCTCCAAAATAAGATGCGTCTAAACTTGTTGAATTCACATCACCAACCACAACTTCAATTCCTACAGGATTAGATCGTGTTTTAATTACATCAATTACTTGTGGGAATAATGTATTGCTTACAAATAATTTGTTAGCGTTTGCTTTTTGTTTATCGCGACTTCTATTTGAGTAGAACATGAATACCGATTCTGCCGCTGCAGTTGCTTCATCTAATAAACTAGCATTGGCAATTGGCATAGCAGTTAAGTCCATCACCATAGTTTGAAAATTCAAAATAGCTTCCAAACGTCCTTGCGCGATCTCCGCCTGATAAGGTGTATAAGCCGTGTACCAACCTGGATTTTCTAAAATGTTACGTTGAATAACAGCCGGTAAAATTGTATTGTAATAGCCTAAGCCAATATAACTGCGAAATACTTTGTTCTTTTTTCCTAAAGCACGCAAATGTTTGCTGTATTGAAACTCGCTCATAGCAGCGCCAACTTTTAGAGGTTCTTTTAAACGGATGTTTGCCGGAACAGTTTGGTTGATCAATTCATCTACACTTGAAACGCCGATCTTTTTTAGCATTTGCTTCACTTCGTGTTCGCGCGGACCATTGTGGCGCGAAACAAATTTGTCTGTGGTCATACTCAGGAGATTTTAAAAATTTGAGGAACAAATATAGCAATTCCTAAGGGTTTTTGAAAGCCAAAAATAGTTGAAAACCGGTTGAAAAGTAGGGGTTTTGAGGGCTTGCAGTCTCACGAATTGTGAGAAACGTTTGAGGTCGCAAATTGCGACCTCAGCTAGTTTTATTTTCCAATAAAATGATGGCAAGCCTTAATTGCCTGCTCTATGATCAATTAACGCAAGCCTGCATTAATTTCTTCTAATGCTTTAGAGCCTGGACAAAGATCTGATTTACCAAGTGTGTTTAATGGTTTATCGCTAGTTTGAAGCAAGTGATGCAGATCTTGACTATCAGGATCAACGTATAACAAACCTGTGAGGATCTCGTTTTTTGCTTTAGAATTTAACACAGCATTCATAGCCGATTGTCTGCTTAACGGATCCCAATCTTCTGATAATTTGTGGAGATCAAGTATAGAACCATCATGCATTTTTACTTGTTTATGACTTCCTTTTCCGTAAGACACGCTTATCTCTTGCATTTGAGGAACAAAATCAACAGTAGCTGTTGCTTCAATATGCTCGCGAACAAAATCGTATGATTTAGTTGAGCCCACATTATTATTAAATGTAACGCAAGGAGAAATAACATTTATGAAAGCAAAACCCGGATGTTTTAATCCTGCTTTTATAAGTGGGATCAATTGTGTTTTATCGCCCGAAAAACTTTGTGCTACAAATGTTGCGCCTAATTCAATGGCTAAACTCGCCAGATCGATGGATTCAAATAAGTTTACTTGCCCCGTTTTATTTTTAGAACCTTCATCTGCTGTTGCTGAATCTTGTCCTTTAGTTAAACCATAACATCCATTATTCATTACAATATAAAGCATGTTAAGGTTACGGCGAATAACGTGAACAAATTGCCCCATACCAATAGAAGCTGTATCTCCATCGCCCGAAACACCAAGGTAAATAAGATCGCGGTTAGCCATGTTTGCACCTGTTGCAACAGAAGGCATACGACCGTGAACAGAATTAAATCCATGCGAATTACTTAAAAAATACGCAGGCGTTTTTGATGAACAACCGATACCCGAAAGTTTTGCCAAACGGTGTGGTTCAATATTCATCTCATAACACGCTTGAATAACTCCAGCACTAATTGAATCGTGGCCGCAACCGGCACACAATGTAGAAAGGGATCCTTCGTAATAATCAATTGTATAGCCTAGTTTATTTTTAGGTAATTCAGGATGACGGAATGTGGGGCGAACGTAACTCATATTATGCCTTTTTTAATTTTTTAGAACTTGATAAATAATTGCTCATCTGCGTTAGAATATTGTCGGCAGTGATTGGTAATCCATTATAATTTAAAATGGAAATTAATTTTGCTGGATTTGCCTGTAATTCGATCATCAACAAACTTTTCATTTGCGCATCACGATTTTGTTCGATCACAAAAACGCGTTTGTGCGAATTAATAAAATCTTCAACCGTTTTATTGAACGGGAAAGCTTTTAAACGTAGAGCATCAACCGGTTTTCCTTGCTCTTTTAAAATATCCATTGCTTCTTCGGCTGCGTATTGAGAAGTTCCGAAAAATAAAATTCCATTCTCAGACTTATTTGATTTTTGATACACTTGCGGCGCTGGCACCATTTTTTTTGCTGTATCCCATTTTACCATCAAGCGATCCATGTTGCGTTGGTAAGAACCGCTATCTTCTGTATAAACCGCATATTCATCGCGCGATGTGCCGCGCGTAAAAAATGAACCTTTAGATGGATGTGTTCCCGGAATTGTACGATAAGTAACGCCGTCCTTATCTACATCTAAGTAGCGACCAAATTTTTCAATTTTCTCTAGTGCTTCAGCATCCAAAACCTTTCCGCGTTTGTATTCACGTTTGTCATCCCAAACCAACGGTGGGGTCATGTGATCATTCATTCCCAGATCAAGATCTGTCATGACAATAATTGGCGTTTGTAATCCTTCTGCCAGATCAAACGAATCGGCAGTTAGATCAAAACATTCTTTTGGTGTTGAAGGAAAAAGCATAACATGCTTTGTATCTCCGTGTGAAGCGTAAGCTCCTTCTAAAATATCTGATTGCTGTGTTCTTGTTGGCATACCCGTTGATGGACCGGTACGTTGTACATCCACCAATACAGTTGGTATCTCAGCAAAATAGGCTAAACCCAAAAATTCATTCATTAAAGATAAACCCGGTCCGCTTGTTGCCGTAAATGAACGAGCTCCATTCCAGTTGGCACCGATCACCATTCCAATGGCAGCTAACTCATCTTCTGCTTGTACAATGGCTACATTTTTTTTGCCGGTAACTTTATCTGTGCGGAATTCGGCAGCAAAATCGCTAAAGCCTTCAACAACCGATGTAGATGGTGTAATAGGATACCATGCTGCAAACGTTGCGCCACCATAAACTGCTCCTAAACCACAAGCCGCGTTGCCTTCCATCATGATCCAATCTTTCACAAGGTTTCTTCTTTCAACACGAATATCAAGAGGATATTTAAAATTTGCTTTTACATAATCCATTCCAAGTTGCAACGCTTTTACGTTCATTGGAATTAATTTCTCTTTTCCTTTGAACTGCTCCGCTAAAAGCCCTTCCACCACGCTAAATTCAATATCTAATAAAGCAATCAATGCTCCCACATAAACTATGTTCTTAAATAATTGACGTTGACGCGCATCGGTATATGCTTCGTTACAGATCTGCATTAAAGGAATACCAATATAATTAATATCAGCTCGGTGATATTGAGCGTGCAATGGTTTTGAACTATCGAATAAAAAATAGCCGCCTTTTCTTACCGACTTCACATCCGTAAGCATGCTTTGCGGATTAACAGCCACCATAAGATCAATGCCTTCTCTGCGTCCTAAATATCCTTTTTCACTTACGCGTACTTCATACCAAGTTGGTAAACCCTGAATGTTAGAAGGGAAAATATTTTTTGGGGTAACAGGAATTCCCATTCGGAAAATTGCCTTTGTGAACAAAAAATTCGCGCTAGCCGAACCGGTTCCGTTAACGTTAGCAAATCGGATCACAAAATCATTCAATTTACTTTTGTTGATCACTTTTGCCGTCACTTTTTTCACGGCTTTTTTTGAGGCTTTCTTAGCAACTTTTTTCACAGGCGCTTTTTTAGCTACCTTTTTGATGCTTTTTTTGCTCGCAACCTTAACGGATCTCTTAACCACCTTTTTAGTTACTTTCTTGCTTACTTTTTTCTTTAGCTTTTTTGACATCCTGTATGTGTTTTAGTTACGTTGTAGAAGAATTTTTGCATATCCCAAGCAGCTGTTGGGCAACGTTCGGCGCATAGTCCACAATGCAAACAAACATTCTCATCTTTTATCATTACTCGTTTTGTAGGAAGAACATCTGATACATAAAGATCTTGCGTTTTATTTGTTGCAGGCATCTTTAACTTGTTACGCAGATCACTTTCTTCTTCCGCGTTTTCAGTAAAGGTGATACAAGCTGTAGGGCAAACATCCATACAAGCATCACACTCAATACATTTAGTTTCGGTAAATACGGTTTGAACATCACAATTTAAACAACGCTCTGCTTCTTTAAATCCGGTTAAACGATCAAATCCTAATTCAACTTCTTTTTTTCTATTTGAAAGCGTTAATTTTTTATCGGCTTGCGGTACAACATAACGATCATCACTTGCCACTTCACTATCATAACTCCATTCGTGAATTCCCATTTTTTGACTCACCAAATTCACCATTGGATCTAAGCGCTTGTTTAGATCGATACCATTACAAAAATTATTTATTGAAACGGCTGCTTGATGACCATGAGCTACTGCGGTAATTACGTTTTTAGGTCCCCAAGCTGAATCACCTCCAAAAAATACTTTAGGATTTGTAGATACGTGTGTTTTTTCATCTACAGTTGGCATTTCCCACTTATCAAATTCAATTCCAAGATCACGTTCGATCCAAGGGAAACTATTTTCTTGTCCAACAGCGATCAATACATCATCCGCCTCAATAAAAACATCATCGCCACCAACGGGAACTAATTTTCTTTTTCCGCCTTCGTAAACAGCAGTTACTTTTTCGAAGGTCATTCCTTTTAATACACCATTCTCAACTACAAATGATTTTGGAACGTGATTATCAATGATAGGAATATCTTCATGGGCCGCGTCTTCTTTTTCCCAAGGAGAAGCTTTCATTTCGGCAAAAGGAGAACGTACAACAACTTTTACTTGTGTTCCGCCTAAGCGACGTGCAGTTCGGCAACAATCCATAGCGGTATTTCCACCACCTAATACAATAACTTTTTTTCCGATCTTAGTTGTGTGTTCAAATGCAACACTTCCTAACCAATTAATTCCAAGATGAATATTTGCTGCGCCTTCTTTGCGGCCCGGTAGATCCGGAAGATCTCTTCCGCGCGGTGCTCCTGTTCCAACAAAAACAGCATCATAATCTTTACTCAACACTTCATCCCTCATACTTTTTACATAATGATTGAAGTGTGAGTGAATACCTAGATCTAAAATATAATTTACTTCTTCGTCTAATACAGTTTCAGGTAAACGAAATGAAGGGATCTGACTGCGCATAAATCCACCGCCTTTTTTCTGTTCGTCAAATAAATGTAGTTCATATCCTAACGGAGCAAGATCGCGTGCAACTGTTAAGGATGCAGGACCTCCGCCAATTAAAGCAATTTTTTTACCGTTTGATTTGAACGGACCTTTTGGCATCAATTTTTTTACGTCACCTTTATCGGCATTATCTGCTGCAACGCGTTTAAGTCGACAAATAGCAACGGGCTCTTCATCAATACGGCCACGACGGCAAGCAGGTTCGCAAGGACGATCGCACGTTCTTCCTAAAACTCCGGGGAAAACGTTAGAATCCCAATTGATCATATACGCTCCGGTATAATCTCCGGCAGCAATAAGTCTGATATATTCAGGAACGGGTGTATGCGCAGGACATGCGTATTGACAGTCGACCACTTTATGGAAATATTCAGGGTCTTTAATGTTGGTTGGTTTCAAGGCGATATTTTTTTAATTAGCTTGTGTTATTCTGTAAAATTATCCTGACAAATATGTAAATATTCGGCATTACTTCCAAGCAAATATCAATAATAATTAAGGGCTAAACTGATCTTATTTTACTGTCTAAATACGTGCAAAAACAAAGACTTTTCGCAGCAATAACTATGGATTCATCACCTAATCAATTAATTAATTGCTTTTTAGCTTAAATTCTTAAAAAACTAAGGAATCATTCCCCATTTCCAGCTCAAATAACTCTTTTTCTGGAAAAGTAATAAATGGGGATGCCGATGAGCGTTATAACTATCCCCAACAGGGAATTTATTACCGGACTAGTTCCCGAATTATAATTAGAAATATCGTTGATGAGGGTTGATCCTAAAAAGAAAAACACAAAGGCAACAAATAATATGGGAATAATTGGATAGCCCCATACTTTATATGGCCGATGAACATCGCGCATTTTATAACGCAAAATAATTACACCCAGAGCGCTCATGCCATAAAAGAACCAACTTACAAACACCAACATATCGGTGAGCATATCAAAAGATCCGCTGATGATCAAAACAATTGTCCACACTGCATTCCAAATTAATGCATTGCCGGGCGTTTTGTATTTCGGTTGAATTTTTGCAGCGTTACCGAACCACTTATTCCCTTCGCCCATGGCGTAAGTTGTACGCGCAGTTGCTAAAACATTTGCGTTTGCAGCGCCCAATGTGGAAAGTATAACTAACAGAGCAATGATAGATCCGCCAATGCTCCCCCATGCAATTCGCGCTGCATCGGAGGCAACAAAAGAAGAAGTTGACATGTTTTCAATTGGTAAAACATAAGCGTAGGCCAAACTTATTAATGCATAAATAGCAACGCAAAATAATAAACCGCTAAATAAACCTTTAGGGATGTTTTTTTGAGGTTCTTTAATTTCTCCTGCAACAAACGTAATATTATTCCAACCATCGTAGGCCCAAAATGCGCCGGATAAAGCGGCCATGTACGCCCCTACTAAAGCCCAACCGGAAGGCATTGTTGAAGATGATGTGATAATGTTATGCATGGAGCCATTTGAAGAAAAGAAAATTCCACCTACTAAAATGATCATGGCAATAATCTTCATGGCCGTTAAAACGCGTTGCAAGGTTCCGCCTTCTTTTACACCTCTATAATTCACAGCTGTCAAAATTAAGATCAATGCAATGGTTAGAAGTTTTACGCCAAAATTCTTTAGAAAGTAAATCGTTCCGATATAAGGTATACTAAAATGATAAGCCATCTCCGTTGTTTCAGAAAAATGCGGCAATTGAATAAAATAATTGGTGTACTCGGCGCAAACAAAAGCAATAGAAGCATTACCGGCAGTGTTTGAAACAGCAAATGCGGCCCAACCGTACACAAATGAAAAACCTTTGCCGTAAATTTTTTGAAAGAAAATAAATGGTCCACCCGTTTGAGGAAACATAGTTGCTAATTCGCAATTAGATAGTGCGCCGCATACCGAAACTAAACCGGCCACCAACCAAACGCTCAATAATAAAAGTGGAGACCCTAATTGCGAAGCCATTAAAGCAGGCTTCATAAAAATACCCGAACCAATTACACCACCTATCACAATGGCAATGGTTGTATTTAAAGTGAGCGTTCGTTTTAATCCGCTCATTACCCTATGAATTCAGCAATAAGCGAATGAAAATGATGTGTGCCTTGTTCGCGGGTAACAGAATATCTTCCATGTTTATAAAAACGGGAGCGAACACCTTTTTGTACGTTCTCAACAATTTCTTCATCTTCCATTTCCACCGAATCCAGATCGCCACCTGCTCCAATATTCAATTTACTTTCATCCGTAACATAAATTAAAAACGATACTTTTGTTTCGTTAACGCTGATTGGTTTTACCAGATTTACCGAAATTCCCCAAGGGTAAAAGTTGAGCATCACATTTGGAAATGCCCAAAAATGTTGTTTATTAAAGCATTACTTCATAGAATTACA
>CAYYUS010000096.1:0-7710 GCA_964474925.1 uncultured Akkermansia sp.
AAATGTAAAAAAGTGCTGCTTAAAGCGGGCTGGGCATTGAAATAATCAGATTTTTGTTGACTTTTCTTGAACTTAATACTATCTTGCACAGGTATGTTCAAAAAATTTATTCCACTAGTTGCCCTTCTTTTAATTGGTTGTGGCAATAAAAAAAATTCAGACTCTAAAGATGGGTCGAGCGAAAAAAAAGACGGCGCAAGCTACAAGATCGTTTATTTAACCGCACAGTATAAAAGTTATATTGATGCCGTAAAAAAAGATTATTCTAACAAAGGGAAGATCTACGACGAAAAACTGATCAACCCACTCATCAATAATTATTTCTCGAAGTGCGAATACTTAGATCTGTTCAGATATGGTTATTCTTATTTCATTCCTGACACCATGGGCATTGAACATGCCATTAATGGGATCAACGCAAATAAAAATGAGATCGAAGAAGCCATTCACAAGTCGATAAACAAATGCAGTGAATATTTGAAAGACGATAGCATCACCTTTTATGTTCAACCACCAAATATTTCAAGAAGCGAGATCCTCAATAAAATGGGAGGAGTTACCGGAATGACGGTTGGAGGTAAACATATTTTAATTACTGTTGATACAGATGTGAATGGATGGAAGGATGGAATGGAATATTGTGTAGCTCGTGAGTTCTTGCATTCGTATTGGACAAACACACATTACGATTCTACATTTAAATGGACCTTGTTACGTTATTTAGCTTACGAAGGAAAAGCTGATATTTTTGCGAAGAAATTATATCCTACTGCAAAAGCACCATGGACCAGCGCGCTGGATGAACCAAAGAAAGTGGAGTTATGGAAAAAGATAACGCCACGTTTGCATACTCGCAATTTCTTTTTTATTCCTGAAGTAATGTTTGGATCAAAAGAATATCCATTATGGAGCGGTTATACCTTAGGTTACAAAATGGTTGAAGATGCTTTAAAATCACAACCTAATTTAAAACTGGAAGAATGGGTTGCTCTGGATGCAGAAAAACTGCGCGACATGAGCGGTTGGAAATAGCCTGAGTGAGTTTCTATCAATTACATTCATAAATTATTGGTATCATTTGGATTTACTAAATTTATTTAGTATCTTCATTTTGTGACTACCACCGAAAAAATAACTTCAAATAAGGAATCTATTTGGATCGACACGAATTGTTTTGCCAGAATAAGTCCTAAAAATGGGATTGAATTTGACGAAACAGACGTAGAGCGACATTTCGAGATCTACCTAAAACTTGGTGTAGATGTAAAAAAAAGAATGCCGCTTTTAGTTGATGCTACTAATGATTTTGAAATGACAAAAGGCGCCCGCGAACTCTCAGCTCAAAAAGGAAAGGAATATTTTTCGGCGATCGCTGTTATCAGTAATTCCTTCACCACTCGCCTACTCATTAATTTTTTGAATTCATTTTATAGCTTTGGCATCCCGCTAAAAATGTTCGTATCAGAAGCAGAAGCCTTAAAGTGGCTTAACGCAAGAACATAAACCTTACACTGTCTCCACGATCATACACTCAGCGGCTTTTGAACTTATAGTAACTTCTTTTTTATTACAAATAAGCACGATCGTATTATCAAACTCTTCAATTCCCTTTATCTCAATAGTAGCACCAATAATTAATTGGTGCTTTTCCAAAAATTTTAAGAAAGCCACCGAGTGATCTGTTACGCCCATTAATGTATAATTGCCTTTTACTTTTGCCTCCGATAATTTTACGAAATTACTCTTCTTTATTTTTCCTTTGGCATCAGGAATTGGATCGCCATGCGGATCGAACATGGGATTTCCTAAAATAGCAGCTAATTTATTTATGAGTTTATCATTTTTTATATGCTCTAATTCTTCCGCTATCTCATGTACTTCATCCCAACCAAAACCCAATTCTTTTGCTAAGTACGTTTCCCAAATTCTATGCCTACGCACAATACTCAAAGCCAATTTAGCGCCGGCTGAAGTTAAACGCGTACCGTAGGATTTTTCATAAACCACATATTTTAATTCATGAAGCTTTCGTAAGCCTTCGGTAACCGAAGCCGGGCTAATTTCCAGCTTATTGGCCAATTGCTGGTTTACAACCACCGTGCTGTTGTTCGATGATAGGTTGTAAATGGTCTTTAAGTAATTCTCCACAGTTTCTTGTCTCATAAATTATCTTTTAGGTATACCAAAATTAATAATTTATTCTTAATAAAAAATAAGCACCTTTGTTTTGTTAAATGAAACGCGCTTTTATATATACTTCCTTTTTGATCGTTGTGGCCCTAAGTTGCAAAAAGATCATGCCAAAAGCACCAAAAGATGAGGAGATCCTTGATGGGCCTATAGCCGGACTTACAGCTGCCGAGCAGGATCAATTTTTAAAAGGTGATATTGCATTTAACGATGATGTTTTTACACCGCAAAACGGATTGGGTCCCCTATTCGTTGCAAATTCTTGTGGCTCTTGCCATGCAGGTGATGGAAAAGGCCATCCGTTTACAACCTTAACACGTTTTGGACAAACTGACAATACAGGAAATCAATTCATTCAACAGGGCGGCCCGCAATTGCAAAATCGTGCTATTCCCGGATACACTCCGGAATTAATTCCCAACAATGCTACTTCCTCAAAAATTTTACCTCCTGCAAATACAGGTCTTGGTTATTTAGATGCTGTTAGCGATCAGGATATTTTACTAATGAGTGATCCTAATGATGCGAATGCTGATGGCATAAGCGGTGTTCCAAATTGGGTTAACGTTCCTCCGTATTGTCAATTAAGGCTAAATGCCATTAGCATGAGTGGAAAATACATTGCCCGCTTTGGAAAAAAAGGCGCGGCTTATGATCTTTTACAACAAACTGCGAATGCATACAATCAAGACATGGGCATAAACAGTACTTACGAACCAATTGATACTTATAGAAAACAACCTGTTGAACCCGAAGTGAGTAATGCCACTTTACAAGATGTTGTATTTTATTTAAAAACCTTAAAAGTTCCAGTACCACGAAATGCAGAAGATGCCGATGTAATTGCAGGAAAACAACTATTTATGTCTATTGGTTGTGATAAATGTCATCGTTCGGAATTAAAAACAGGAGTATCATCCATCAACGTATTATCTAACGTAACGTTCCATCCATACACTGATCTTTTATTGCACGATCTTGGTCCGGCACTCGACGATAAATACACAGAGGGCTCAGCAGAAACATACGAATGGAAAACACCTGCGCTTTGGGGATTAGGTCTTTCAAAAAATTCGCAAGGCGGGAGTTATTATTTAATGCATGATGGTAGAGCAAGATCCATAAACGAAGCTATTAATTTGCATGGTGGCGAAGCTTTACAAGTTCGTACGAATTTCGAGAATTTAACCGATGCCGAACGTAAACAGTTGCTAAAATTCCTAGAAAGCTTATAATGAACAGAAGAGATTTTATACAGACCTCTTGTTTAACTTGTGCGGCTAGTGTTGGAATACTTTCGTTATTGCAATCGTGTACAACTAATAAATATGTGAGCAATTTTAAGATCGATCAAAAAAAGCTTTCAGTAAAACGAGCTGAGTTTACGGTAGTGAAAAAAGGAAAAACGATTCAACAGAAATTTATTTTGCTTAAACCGGAGACTTCACCTTTTCCAATTGCCTTGTACCAACTACCAAACGATCAGTTCAAAGCGTTATATTTAGAATGCAGTCACCAAGGTTGTGAATTAAATCCTTACGAAACCGCTTTGGTTTGCCCTTGCCATGGCGCCGAGTTCAATACAAAAGGTGAAGTAACGCAAGGCCCGGCCGAAGTGCCATTAAAAACATTTGTAACCAGCAGCGATGCCGAAAACGTTTATATACAATTAGCGTGAAGCACTTTTTAGCCATATTAAGTTTACTTTCCTTGAATTTGAATTCACAATCCGATTCAAGTAAGATCAACCGTACTCCAACCGATACTTCAAAAATGTTATTGAATATGGATGCTGTATATAATCGTCCGTTTTTACAATACGGAAAAATTCCGGTGGCACTGGGCGGTTATATGGAAGCAAACACCAATTACGAAGTTACCGATGGGGTTACAGATGGTTTATCCTTTCAAATGCGTCGAATGACCTTATTTGTTTCATCAAGCATCCATCGCAAAATAAAATTTCTATCAGAAATTGAATTTGAAGATGGCACCAAAGAAATAAATATTGAATTTGCCGCGCTCGACTTTCAATTTCATCATTTACTCAATTTTCGTGGAGGAGTTGTAATGAATCCTATTGGAGGTTTCAATCAAAATCATGATGGTCCACGTTGGGAATTTATTGACAGACCAATTTCGGCAACACAATTATTACCCGCAACCTTTAGTAATGTTGGTTTTGGTTTTTACGGCAAAACCTACAAACCAAAATATGTTTGGGCTTATGAAGTTTATGTTACCAATGGATGGAATGATCGCATTATTGGCAATCAACAAAACAAAACCTATTTACCGGCCACAAAATTGGATCCCGATCGGTTTGAAGAAAGCTTTAATGGCATTCCTCTTACGAGCGCTAAAACTTCCTTACGCTTTAAAGGCTTTGGCGAAATTGGAGTTTCGTATATGGGTGGTGTGTATAATAAATTTGAGGATGATGGTTTAATGTTCGATAAAAAAAGAAGAGCGGATGCATTTGCGGTAGATTTTAATACGAGTTTACCTTCCAAAACAAATATCACAGCCGAGTTTGCGTGGACCTTTGTTGATGTTCCTGATACTTATACGCAACAATATGGCAAAAAACAATATGGAGGCTTTATTGATATTGTTCAGCCATTAATTAAAAGACCAATGTTTGGTTTTGAAAAAGCAAGTTTTAATTTTGCTTTGCGGGCCGAATATGTTGATTGGAACGTTGGAAAATTTAACGAGACGGGTGGAAATATTTCAGAAGATGTTTTTGCCATTGTGCCTGCTGTAAGCTTTAGAACGTCTTCTCAAACGGTTATTCGTTTAAACTATCGTTACCAATGGCAGCAAGATCTGTTGGGTAATCCTGCAGCGCGCACAGCGGCTATTCAGTTTGGAATAAGTAGTTATTTCTAAAACAATTTTAAAATAAAATATGAAAAAGATAACCCTAATAGTATTGATAGCGCTATCATTTTGTTGTGGATTTGCTTTTAGATCCACACTGCCTAATTCGAACGCTGAAACGAAATTCAAAAGAGTTACTGGCATCGGCGGTATATTTTTTAAATGTAAGGATCCAAAGAAATTAAAAGATTGGTACAAGCAACATTTAGGTTTACAAACCGGCGATTACGGAACTGTTTTTGCTTGGTATCAAGGGGCTGATAGCACAAAGAAAGGCTATTCACAATGGAGCCCGTTTCCGGAAAAGACCAAGTACTTTTTACCATCCACAAAAGAATTTATGATCAACTATCGCGTTGAAAATATGGACGCTTTAGTACAAGCGCTAAAAAAAGAAGGGGTTACAATTTGTGATACCATTGAAAGTTATGATTACGGAAAATTTGTTCACATTATGGATCTTGAAGGGAACAAAATTGAATTATGGGAACCAAATGATATTGAATACGGAAAGATCCCTGGAAGTATAACCAAATAAGGTCAAGAAGATATCTCCATCTTCACTTTTTTGTTCTTGATCTTTTCCTCTTTTACTAACTGCAAGGTTTTTACTATTTTATTTGCTTTAATAGCAGCATAGGCCGAGTGATCGAGTACTTCAATTTTTCCTAATTCATCTTTTTGAAGTTGTCCTTTTTGAAGCAACATACCAACAATATCCATTTTATTGATCTTATCTTTTTTACCTGCGCCAATGTATAGTGTTTTCCATTCGGTTGCTTTTGGCAATACCAATTTCTTTGGCAATTCCATCTCTTCCGGTTTTTGATCTAAAAACACGGGTAAGTGATCATCTTTATCCAATAAAAAATAACTGGTCCCCACCCCATTCATTCGCGCTGTTCTACCATTTCGGTGGATCATCACATCTTCTGTTGCCGGAAATTGATAATGAATTACCGCGTCAATTTCAGGAATATCTAAACCACGCGCAGCAAGATCGGTTGTGATCAACAAATTAATGCTTCCGTTGCGTAATTTAATTAAAGTTTTTTCTCTATCAATTTGTTCTAAACCTCCATGATAAAACCCATGAGCCACTTTATGAATTTCTAATTGTTCTGAAATACGATTTACCGCATCACGATGATTGCAAAATACAATGGCTGATCTTGCATTTATACCACCTAATAAAAGCATTAAAGCTTCCAGTTTATCATCACTTCCTACTCTAACTGCTTTTACAATAAGCGATGATTTTAACTGATGATGATCGGTGGTAAAATTCAAAACTTTTTTGTGAGCCATCCCAACAAAATCAGGAATTTCTTTTAAAGCCGTAGCAGAGATCAATATGCGTTTACGAAGAGCTTTGCATTGTCCAATAATGTCAGACATTTCTATCTTAAAACCCATTTCTAAGGATTTATCAAACTCGTCTAAGATCAAGGTTTGAATAGATCCTGCGTTCAAATTATTTTTCCGTAAGTGATGCGATATTCTCCCGGGTGTACCAACTAAAACTGCAGGCGGATGTGCTAAATTATTTTCTTCAACTCCAACGGCATGTCCGCCATAACACGAATTGATTTTATACGGCGTACCCATTTGCTTAAATACCTTTTCAATTTGAATGGCTAATTCGCGCGTAGGTACTAAAATTAAAACCTGAACGCCCTCTTCTTTATCATCTAATAATTGTAAAACAGGTAATAAATATGCTAATGTCTTTCCTGAACCGGTTGGAGCAATTAAAACAACATCATTTTGCTTTTGAATTGCATCAATTGCAGCTTTCTGCATTTCGTTTAATTCAGTGATGTTGAAATGCGAGAGTATGGAAGAGTAATTCATGGAATTTAAATAAAGTGCAAATATACCACAAATAAGTGGTCAGTTTACAGTATCAGTATACAGTTGGCGTACCAGCCGTGAATGAGTGTGAAAATTATTGCTCGAAACTAGTAATGTTACATTGCTTTTCTAAAACATTGTACTCCACCCATTATGCAAGCGATCCCAGCTGCAAATCCTTTCATCTTAGGTGTTGAATTAATTTCTTTATTGTTCAATCTATAGCTTGTAACTATAAAAATAATCCCAACAGTTATAAGTAATATTCCAAAAAAATAATATTTCACTAAAAAAACAAATTAATTATACTTTCTAATTACGAACTCCTCTCCTTATCCAAATACGATTGCACAACATCAATAGCGTTATCTATCACATCACTTAAAGCCGTAATAAACGTTCCCGGTTTTGCCATATCTAGTGCATGCTTAAGTGCTTCTATCTCTTTTGGAATATATTCGTATGATTGTTTTGGATTCACTTCTTGAATTCCTTCTACCAATAACTTCACAATATCCTCGGCTAATCGTCCACGTAAAAATTTATCCTGACGAATAATGATATGATCAAACATTTGGGCAGAAATTCTTCCCATATCTCTAATATCATCATCTCTTCTATCACCTGTTCCTGTGATGATACCAATTTTATACGGCGATTCAATTCCAGATAAATATTCTTTTATCCCTCTAAAGCCATCGGCATTATGAGCAAAATCAATGAGTACTTTATATTCTTTAAAATCAAAAATATTCATTCGCCCGGGTGTTTGCGCCGCAGAAG
>CAYYUS010000097.1:0-7691 GCA_964474925.1 uncultured Akkermansia sp.
CAGTTCCTTTTTCTACAAGAGCACTTATTTCTTTCTTATAGGCTTTGTCAAACTCAACATAATATTTTCCTACTAAATGATCGCCTTTCATTCCGCTCGATGCAGGCGTTTCGCCGTTTCCCCATTTTTGCCAAGCCAACATGCTTTTACAAATATGAATACCTCTATCATTTACAATATTTGTTTTTATTACTTTGTGTCCGTTTGCTTTTAAAATTTCGGCAACCGACCAGCCTAATAAATGATTTCTAATATGTCCAAGGTGCAAAGGCTTATTAGTGTTTGGACTGCTGTATTCCAGAAGTACGGTTCTTCCTGTGCTATTTTGTTTTTTAAAACCTGTATATTTCTCTGAAATAACTTCGGCTAAATAATTACACCAGTAAGCATCGCAAAAACTAATATTCAAAAAACCTTTTACAATATTGAATGCAGATATATTGGGGTTATTTTTTAGTAAATAATTTCCGATCTCGTTTCCAATTTCTTCGGGCTTCTTTTTTGTTTCTTTAGTATAGGCAAATGTTGTTAACGTATAATCGCCTTCAAACTCACTTCGTGTTTTTTGAATAGGAATTGGCGCGTTAGAAATAGAGTACAATTCGCTTAACGCTTTTGCAATAGAAGTTTCGAGTATGCTGATGGCCTTGTTCATGCTGTAAAATTAGAAATAATGTATCAATGTTTGAGGGTTTGTATAAATAAAAAGGTCCGCTTTGTGGGCGGACCTTTTAAAATAATACGTTTTGTATTAATCTATAATGAGTTTACGCCTTGTTCTCTCTCCATCCGAAACAATTTCGATATAATAAGAACCTCGGGCATATTCGTTCACTTTTACTTTCACCATGTCAACTACGCCTTTATCTTGGCAGATCAACCTTCCGATATTGTCATAGATCACATAATCAAACGTCTTGCCCATATACGCAATGGTTAACACATCTGAAGATGGGTTAGGGAAGATGAATAGTTGATCGTTAGGAAGTGTTTGAGTTTGTAATCCAACACCACCGCAGGTATTAACTGTTTGGGTAAATACTGCTGTTGAAGTACATCCGTTAACAACTCCTGTTAAAGTATATGTTGTAGTAACCGTAGGAGAAACAAATATTGGATTAAAGTTTGAACCACCATTCCAAGTATAGGTTGTTGCACCACTTCCTGTTAGGTTAGCTGCATCTCCAATACAAATTGGATTAGAACTTGAAGCAACCGCTACCGTTGGATTTGGATTAACACTTACTGAGATAGCAGCAGTGTTAGTACAGTTGCTATTTCCACCGGTTACAATATAGGTTGTATTAGTGGCAGGACTCACAGAAATAGATTGAGTTGTTGGTCCTGAATTCCAAGTATAGGTACCGGCGCCGTTAGCAGTTAAGTTAACGTTTTTACCAACGCACATAAGTGTACCTCCTGATATTGTTACTGTTGGGATATTTACAACACTTACTACAGCAGTTTGAGTTCCGTTACAGTTTCCTAATTTACCTTGAACTGTATAGATCTGAGTTGAAGCTGGGGTTAATACATTTGTTGGCCCTGATAAATTACCAGGATTCCAAGTGTATGTGGC
This sequence comes from uncultured Akkermansia sp., assembly GCA_964474925.1. Classification (GTDB taxonomy): domain Bacteria; phylum Bacteroidota; class Bacteroidia; order B-17B0; family Aurantibacillaceae; genus Aurantibacillus. Next base: position 1,580 of record CAYYUS010000097.1, read on the forward strand.
ATAACCGGAAGCATTCACTGTAGAAGATCCTCCTCCACAAACTGAACTGCTGCTTGGCGAAAGCACCAAAGCAGGAGCACTAATAATAGTTATACCAATTGTTGATGTTCCGTTACAACCCGAGTTAGTTCCACTTACTGTATAAACTAAACTTGAAGGTGGAGTAACTGTAATTGCAGCACCATTTAAGTTAACGGGTTGCCATGTATAGGTTGTTGCACCGGTTGCCGATAAACCAACCGTACCACCTGTACAAATGGTTGGTGTTGTTGCTGCAGGAACTATGGTAATACTAGATCCAATAGTTACACTCACCGTTTTTGTGTTAGCGCAAATGCCATTGTTTCCAATAACAGTGTAAACCGTGTTACTTGCAGGAGTTGCTAATAATGGATTTCCAGTGAAACCTGTGCTCCACGAATAGGTAGTTGCGCCACTGGCTAATAAAGTAGCTGTACCACTCGCACAAATTGTTTGGTTGGTAACACTTACGTTTGGAGTTAACGTTGCATTAATAGCTACAGATTGTACTTGATAACAATTGTTGTTATTACCTTGTACTGTGTAAGTAATATTTGCTGTTGGACTAACAACAACACTACTTGTGGTTTGAGTTGTGCTCCAGCTGTATGTGCTCGCACCACTTGCGGTTAATGTTAAATTTGTTCCAGAGCAAATATTATTACTTGATGTAATTAATGCAACTGTAGGTTGAGTAGAAACGGTTAAAGTTTTTACAACAAAATTTGTTACAGTTCCATTATTAGCGGTACAAGTAATTGAATAAACTCCCGGGCTGGTAAACGTAATATTTGTGTTTGTTCCGTTAGGCGCGGAAATTGACGATGGAGGATTTGATGTCCATGTATATCCTGCAGCACCGGTTGTGTTGTTTGTAAATGTGTAAGCTGTATTTGTACAAGCTAACGACGGATTTGAAACGGACATGGTTGGTGCAGGTAAAAAGATATTGATATTATCTACATACATGGCTTGGCCGTAATGTGCACGATTAACAAAGTGTATCATTACATTTGGTTGGAAAGCGGCCAAAGCAGTAATGCTCATACTATCTGTTCTCCATTCTGTTGCTGTTGGAACAAATATACTTGCCTGTAAAGTTCCCGGTGAAGTAGAAAGTGTTTGACCACCTTTGCTATATATTTGCGTAGAAGTGACCCCGCAATTAGTTGAAAGCCTCACTTCGAGTGTATCCGAATAAGGGTTTTGTGGGGTAATATTAGCAGTAGCGTCATATTGTTTATAAGCTACATCAAACCTCAGTTTAGCATTTGCTACGTTGCTAAAATTGTACCGCGGCGTTCGCATTTCATCTCTATCACCTGTGGCATCTTCTTCGTAATCGTTAAATATGGCACATTTAGCAGCAGCGTTCACAACGAACCCTCCAACACCTTGTTTAAGTTTCCAAAATAAACTATCGTTATAAATATTTAGTGGTGTCCAATTTGTTGGAAGGAAAGGAGGTGATGATTGGAATCCTTCAATTAATGGTAATGCAATTGGTCCGGCAATGGTTATGTATGAGTTTCTAACTTTAGTATTACCTCCGTTTGCGTTACTAACCGTCATTGTAACATTGTAAACACCAGGTGCAGCATAAGTAACACTTGGATTTGAAGAAGTTGAAGTAGCTGGAACTCCACCAGGGAAACTCCATGCCCATGTAACAGGGTTATAGCCTGAACTGTCTTTAAATAGAATTGGTGTAGCAGGACAAGTATTACGTGTTAGGGTAAAGAAGTTTGCAACGGGAGGGAATGTTGTAAAGCTAGCAGCGCATTGCATTGCCTGTAAAGCATTAATCCTTCCTGCTCCCAATTGGTTAGGTGAATAAGCCGAGTTTGCAGCTATAGAATAAATATTAGCCGCTGTTGTTGAGATGCAATTCAATACATTGGTTTGAGTCATATAAGGATATTTAGAAAGCATCAATCCTGCTAAACCAGCAACTAAAGGTGAGGCCATGGACGTTCCTGACTGACTATTGTATGCATTGGTTGGTACGGTGCTAATAATATTTTCTCCCGGTGAAGTAATATCAACCCATGTTCCAAAACATGAAAAGCCTGATTTTATATTGGCACCATCACATGAAGCAACGCTATACACATTGTTATATCCAGCAGGATAAGTAATAGTGCTATTACCATTATTACCTGCTGAAACGATAATGATACAACCTTTGTTCCATGCATAGTCAATGATCGATTGAGCCGCCGTTGAAGGAGCACCTGTACCACCCCAAGAGCAATTGATAACTCGAGCTTTAGATTTTGCCGCGTAAATAATTCCTTGGTAACCATAGCTAACCGATGTTGTAGGGTCGCCATTCTTGGCACATTTTACACCAATAATTTTAACGTTCCATCCAATTGAAGCAACCCCAATTGCGTTATCGGTTCTAGCTCCGGAAATTCCGGCAACATGGGTTCCATGATTCATGAGAACATTTGTTGGTATTGGATTGTTATCACCATCTGCCGGATCCCAGCCATTAATGTCATCCACGTAACCATTCTGATCGTCATCAATACTGTTGCTTGGAATTTCTCCGGGATTAACCCATACATTACCGGTTAGGTCAACGTGATTTACTGCAACAGCGTTATCAACTATGGCAATAGTGATATTTGAATTTCCATTGGCTGTGCCATTCCATATATTCCACGCGGCCGGGGCTCCTATTTGAGTAAGGTGCGCACCAAACGTTGGGTCGTTGGGAGTAACATGTGTTTTTAATAGCATCACCTTCTCAGCATATTCAACAATACGGTTTTGGCTCAAGTCCTCAATGAGGTCGTTGATCTTTGCCGCGTTTGCGAATTCTAATTGAAGAATATGAGTCAAACGAATATCATCGTCGGCCTGATAAAAAGGCTTGTAGGCCTTTGTTATACCATACTTACCTAAAAGATCTTTCAAAATAGCGATCTTTTCTAAAGGAATGTTATTTGGATCATCCATTCCTAAGTTCTTGATCGTACCTGTTCTGAATTTCAGGAATATTTGTCCGTCCACATATTCAGGACTAACATTTTGTGCCGAGCTAATGATAAACAAGCTCAACAAAATAAGGGTAAAGATTTTTTTCATTCGATAGGTGTAGTTATGGTGTTAGACTAGTAAAAATAGTTAAAAAAAAGTGCGAATCAAAGTAATGTGTGAAAAAAAGTTGATAAATTTAACAAATGCGAATAGCTGTTATTGACTGTGGTACTAATACGTTTAACCTTCTTGTAGTTGAGCTTCAAAACTCTTCTTTTAAAAGGATCTTTACATCAAAGATACCGGTGAAGCTTGGTGAAGGCGGCATCAATAATAAAGTGATCCATGAGATACCTTTTAAACGCGGTGTTGATGCCTTGGTGAAATTTAAGAATGAGCTTAATAAACTTGCCGTAGTTGAGATCTATGCTTTTGCTACATCTGCTATCAGAGATGCAGAGAATGGCATCGACTTTAAAAAAGAAGTGTTAATTCAATCAGGTATAGAAATAAATATAATTGACGGAAACAAGGAAGCAGAACTTATTTACAAAGGCAATAAATTGGCCATGGATCTTGGAAGTGGTCCTTCGCTGATAATGGATATTGGTGGAGGTAGCACAGAGTTTATTATTGGAAATAAGGAACATATACTTTGGAAAAAGAGTTACAGATTGGGTGCTGCCAGAATGCTGGAAAAATTCAATCCATCTGATCCAATAACCGAAAAGCAAATTCAGGAGATATATGCTTATCTTAACGAGGAACTAAATGAGATAAAACCATTAATTGATCAATATAAACCCGTAGAGCTTATTGGCTCATCGGGCGCTTTTGATTCTGTTGTAGAAATGATACATGGACAACTAGCGGGCGAAAAATTTGAGAAAGAGAAAACAGAATATAATGTTGACTTGAAGAATTATAATAAAATAGCAGAGATGGTGATCCAATCAACATTAGCACAGCGCAAGATCATGAAAGGTTTAGTTGAAATGCGTGTTGACATGATGGTAGTGTCGTGTTTACTTATTAATTTTACCCTGCAAACATTTAATTTACAAAAAATGCGCGTGTCAACTTATTCATTAAAAGAAGGTGCGTTGCACGAGATCATAGAAAATAAAGTAATTTAATTATGGCAAAAGTATTGATCATAGATGATGAAAAGGCCATACGCCGTTCTATTCGCGAAATATTAGAATTTGAAAAGTACGAGATAGAAGAAGCGGAAGATGGAGCGCAAGGTCTTGAAATGGCCTTGAAAAATAATTATGATATCGTTTTGAGCGATATTAAAATGCCAAAACTTGACGGCATTGAATTGCTTCAAAAATTAATTGATGCCAAATGCGAAAGTGCTTTGATCATCATGAGCGGTCACGGAAATATTGAAACTGCTGTGGATGCCGTGAAAAGAGGAGCGTACGATTATTTAGCAAAGCCAATTGATCTTAATCGCTTACTGGTTACTATGCGCAACGCCATGCAAAAAAACACCTTGGTGGAAGAAACAAAAGTATTAAAGAAGAAGATCGCCAAAAGTGTTGACATGATAGGTGAGTCGGGAGCAATTAACAACGTAAAAGATATTATTGAAAAAGTGGCTCCAACCGAAGCGCGTGTTTTAATAACAGGAAGCAACGGAAGCGGAAAAGAATTGGTGGCAAAATGGATCCACGATAAGAGTAATCGTGCAGCAGGCCCATTAATTGAAGTGAATTGCGCAGCTATTCCAAGCGAGTTAATAGAAAGCGAATTGTTTGGTCACGAAAAAGGAGCATTTACAAGCGCGGTGGCTCAACGCAAAGGCAAATTTGAATTAGCAGAGGGCGGAACTATTTTTTTGGATGAAATTGGTGATATGAGTTTGAGCGCTCAAGCAAAAGTATTGCGCGCTTTACAAGAAAATAAGATAACCAGAGTAGGGGGCGATAAAGAAATTAAAGTAAATGTGCGTGTGATAGCCGCAACAAATAAAGATCTTAAAAAAGAAATTGAGAAGGAAACGTTCCGTGAGGATCTTTTCCATCGTTTAAGTGTTATTCCTATTCATGTGCCCGGTTTAGATGATCGTAAAGAAGATATTCCTCTGCTTGCAAAACATTTTATGGATCTTATAACTGAAGAAATGGGCGTTACAAAAACTATTTCTGCAGGAGCTATTGAAGCGTTAAAAGCGCGCAAATGGCCGGGGAACATAAGGGAATTCAGAAACGTTATCGAGCGTTTGATCATTTTAGGAAGTAAAGAAATTTCTAAGGAAGACGTGGAGAAGTTTGGGAAGTAGGCCTAACTAACCTTAAAATCCTCTATTACCAATTGAATAGATGTTTTTCCATTGAATTCATTCTCTTGTATCTTATAGGCAATACTCATTGGTGTTTTATCATGGAAAAATTTCACATAATCGCCTTTATCGTATGCAATAGCACTAAAACGAATATTTGGATTTGATTTTTGAAACAATTCTAATTTTAAATGATTAGCGCCAACTATTTTTGCCCAACCATTGTCAAATACATTTTTGCTTACAAAAACGGGCATCATATTTTCAGGGCCATGCGGCGCAAACTGTTTTAAAATGCGAACAAGCTTTTGCGTGATCTCGTGAAATTCTAATTCTGTTTCAATTTGTAGTTGAGGTATCAATTGATCATCACTAATAGATCTACTTACAACATCTTCAAAACGAGTGATGAAATCGCCAACGTTCTCCTTCTTCATGGTTAAACCCGCCGCAAATTTATGTCCACCAAATTGCTCTAACAGATCGCTGCATTTTTCAATAGCGCTGTAAATATCATAATCTCTTACACTGCGAGCACTTCCTGTAGCTTTGCCATCGCTTTCGGTTAAAACGATAGTTGGTTTATAATATTTTTCAATTAAACGCGATGCAACAATTCCTACAACACCTTTATGCCATTTATCACTAAACAAAACAGTTGTTTTTCTAAATTCGGTGATAGGATCATTTTCTAATAAGGCAAATGCCTCCGTGGTTGTTCCAAGATCTAGATCTTTACGTTGTGTATTGGTATCATTAATGCCTTTTGCTAATTCATTGGCTTCATCCTCGTTTTCGCAAACTAATAATTCA
>CAYYUS010000098.1:0-3120 GCA_964474925.1 uncultured Akkermansia sp.
CTACGTCTAGTGAGATGGGGGAGGAGAAAACACAAGCTTATGCGCCACCAAATAAATTTTTTCTTCCTTGATCTAAAGTGGCGCATGTGCTTGGGTTTTGTGCGTTGGCTTAAACACAGGTCGATGTACTAAAACTTATGCGGTTAGGTCTATGCACACAGGTCGATACACACAGGTCTATACGTTACGTAGATAAAAAAGTCAATGGCGCCAATTGAAATAAATTGGCGTCCGTTTAAAAAAAGTCCGCCGGAGGCATTTCGTTAGAGGCGAGTGGGTTTGTACTAAATGCACTGGAAAGAAAAAAGAGTGCCAACGCATGATCAGTCTGCGCTAACGCCAGGTCTAATTGCGCAGGAGCAAAAACATTCTGCGCTAAACAAAGTTCTGTTAATGCCAAAAGAAGTCCTAACTGTGCTAAACGCCTTTTTGTTCCGTGCACTCGCCAGTTCTATCTGTGCCAAAGGAAAAACAGTCCGCGCCAAGCAAAGTTCTGTTAATGCCAAAGCAAGTTCTATGCGCGCCAACGCTAGTTCTATAAAGGTTCGTGCTTAAACAGTCCGCGCCAAAGGGTAAACCATCGGGGATGCCAGTAAAATCAAGACATCTGAGAGGATTTAGATAACCACTTACAAAAAAACCAAACAGGATTAACGAATTTTTAAAAATACCTTGTACTAAAACGCATGGTATTTGCGTTATACTATATAATTACAAAAAGAAAGGAAGGCTGATTATGAAACCTCAAACAAACATTTAAGTTACTTACGTGAAACGAACACGGGATGTGTTCTTATTCATTTGGGGTTTCTCTTTTCCGCGCTATTCCTCACTCAAAATTCTTTGGAACCTCCAAAGCCAGCAACGGGTAAATAACAAATCAATAATTTAAAAAAAATAGAAATCATGGCAACCTTCATAGAAGTAGGTCATGCAAAAAACGTAGCTAATTTTGAGGATTTAATTAGCTTCTGCACCGGATACGGTGCTGCATACAATCCGTTCCTTAATGCTATAAAGTTAGCGCAATTGAATACCTTAAAGACAAGTGCAAATAACGCGATAGCATCAGTACAAACCACGTTCACCGCGCATAAAAATGCGACCAATAACAGGGAGATAGCTTTTGAACCATTGAAAAAGTTAACAACCAGAGTATTGGCAGCTTTAAAAGCGTGTGGAGCAAACGATCAGACAATGGCCGATGCCTTAACCATTAACCATAAAATACAAGGCACAGGAAAGCAGACCAAGGCAGATACTGTTATAAATACCAGTAGCACAAATGCAGTGGTTCCAAATCCAACGCCTGATCCAAACGCACCAAAAGAGATAAGTAACTCGCAACAAAGTTTTGACAGCAAGATAGAGTTCTTTAGCAAATTAATTGATCTGCTAACCTCGATCCCCGCTTATACGCCAAACGAGAACGAGTTAAAACTTACAGGATTAAACGCCACTTTACTGAATATGAAAACAACCAACACGGCTGTAATAAATGCTTATACCGCTTGGAGCAATGCGAGAATTTTACGCAATGATACCTTGTATAAGAAGATTACCGGCCTTGTGGATATTTCAGTTGAAGTAAAGAGCTATGTAAAATCTCTGTTTGGAGCAACAAGTGCTCAGTACAAACAAGTAAGTGCTTTAAAATTCAAAAGGCATATTTAAGAACAAAGGAGGGCGATGAGCCCTCTTTTTTAAAACAAATCAAAATGAAAAAGAGTGAAATATTTAAACGGACAATAATTTTTCTGTTTGCTCAATTAAACGCAAAAGATCAAGCCAAAACAATTGATGCAATAAAAGAAAGTGCAAAGCTTACGAAAGCAGACGCAGGAAGATTGATGTCGCCAATTCCTACAGCCGTACTTACCGGGATAGGATTGATCTCAGGAATGACAAAAGCAAAGCTGATTGATGCCATTGCATCAAGTGCTAAACTTACGAAAGCAGATGCAGGGTAAAAGTTTGATATCTGTTAACGAAGCCGTCTTGGGAAACCGGGACGGTTTTTTTTATTTGGTTTTAGGATAATTGAGCCTTAGTAACAACTAAATTTTTTCTATTCAATTGCTGCTGTAATTCGGCGGTTAATCTTTCTTGAATTTTGAATTTTTGTTCTGCATTTTTTAGGGCCATTTCGTTGGCTTTTTGGATTTCGGTAACCATATAAATCATGGTACCAAATATGACAAGACCTAATAGAATCATGCCACCGGCTTTAAAATTATTCATGTGTTTTTATTTGTTTAAAGCAAGATAATAAAAATAAATTTGAAAATCAATGAATGAGAATAAAAAAGGACAGAAAGAGATCTAATTTAACAGTCCTCGCTGCGTTAGAATTTTCTGTCCTATTTTTTTGCTAACGTTTACTTCTTAACGTTACCGCGTCCTTTGCCGGAAGGATTTCCTGTCGTACTTGGGTAGTTTGGATTACCATTACGAGTTGCCCTTGTTGTTTTTGTCATGATTTTTGATTTAAAAGGTTGACGAGTGAATTGTACAAATATTATGCCAAGGGAAAATTAAATGTCAGCCTGTCAGTTTATAATCCAGGTTCTTTACCGTTAGGGATTGTAGTGGAAATCCTTTTTTGCTGCCTCCTTGCAAAAAAGATTGGAACGAAAAGCCCGACCCGAAGGGAAACGGCCAAGTTTCAAAAAATCAACAAACCTTAGTCTAAGGCCGGTTTTTTTATGTATTTTTAAATCAAAAATGGAAAAGCCTTGGTTCCCACAACGAAACTCTTTAGATACAAGCGTTGCTTTATTAAAAGCGTTCACCTTTCATCTTCATATTCCAGTTTCGCAAGGAACGATTGAAAAAGACGTAAGGAATCATAGAGAATTCCCCTATCTTACGATCACGGCACTTAAAGAGATTTTATTGAAATGGGGTGTGCAAACGATTACGCTTACTGTTGACGTGAATGCCTTAAAGGATCTGCCTCCGTTCTCTATTTTGTTTATTGAGGAGAAAGAAGGAAATATAAAGACGGGTAAATTTGTTATGTTCTATAAAACAGAAGATGATGATATAGAATATTTACATACAAGGAAAGGTTGGGTTGTTGAAGAGCTGGAGGACTTTGCGGTGAAGTGGTCAAAAGTT
>CAYYUS010000098.1:3130-5091 GCA_964474925.1 uncultured Akkermansia sp.
GCTCTAGCAGTTACTGGGATCGCAGAAAATAAAGGAGAGACTGATTTTGAAACTAAAGAGAAAGAATACAATGAAAAGAAGTTTGCAAGTCCTGATTTTAAGAACATAAAAGTAATGGATGGTTTTCTTACGGCGGAGGAATGCGATTATATTATTAATCTAGCCAATCCAATTTTACAGCCAAGTAAATTAATGGGAGATAAAATAGAGGCTGGACAAGGACGAACAAGTTACTCAGCAGAATTTCATATCTATCCTAATGACGAAATTTTAAATGGTATTAAAAAGAAGGCCGCCAAAGTATTAGAGATGCCTGAGTCACATTTTGAATTCTTCCAATGTGTTTCATACGAGCAAGGGCAGGAGTACCAAGTGCATTATGATACATTTGACGAAGCTGTTGCAACAAATAAGGCGGAAATCGAAATTAGAGGGCAAAGAAAATATACAATGCTTGCTTATTTGAATGATAACTATATTGGGGGCGGAACATTTTTTCCAAACCTTGATTTTATGGCTAGGCCAAAAAAAGGAAGAGTTGTTATATTTAATAACTTAGACGAATCAGGTAAGGTTATACCTGCCGCTTTTCATGCCGGATTACCTGTTACGGAGGGGAGAAAGTACGCGATTAATATTTGGGTGAGGGATAAACCGCAGAGTTAATTTACTGTTCTTTTTGTTCAAGAATTTCCTCAATCTTCTTTATATACGCATTTATTTTAGCACTATTATTTGGCATCATGTATGTATCCGCTCTATCTTCGGCACTATAGTAACTTACCAAAGTATTTAAAGCGGTAAGTTTGGCTGACATTTTAAGATTTTCAGCCTGCCTTTTTAAGGCTATTTCTGAATTTTCCTGAGCTGTTGCGGATCTTTTAAGTTCTTCTCTAGTTTCTTTTAATTCTTGTCTTTGGAGAGCGAGTTCCTTTCTTTGTAATAGTATTGTGATTATTATTCCTGAAAAAGCTAGACCTGAAAATAAAGCATTAACACCACCGAACATATCTCCAAATGTGCCTCTGCATGTTTCTGAATGATCCTTTAATCCAAAAAAGGCCCATAGCCAAAACCCTACTACAATAACAAGCGAAACAATTGATACAACTATCAAACTGTTGTCTTTTTCTTCCGTTTCTGGATTTTGATTTTTAGATTTTTCTTTACTCATTAGTGAATTAATTTGAAGTTTCAAAACGGACATGAAGCTCCTTATGCATTCGTAAAAGCTCATCGTACTCATTTTCTATCTCTTTTTCGAGTAGTGCAGCAATGGGCTCTAGATTCATATATTCAATAAGATTTTGCTCATTCACAAGTTTATCCATTTTTCTTTGAAGCGGCAAGTATTCAGAATTTAGTTTTAATTCCAAAGCAGCTTTATATTCAAGAACTTTTATGTATTGTTCCTCCTTAGTCATTATTTTTTTAAGTTATGGATAAAAAGTGGTTTGTAAAGCTTTAAGATATTCTACTAAAAATTTTTCGGTAGCGTTGCCAGTACAATAAGAAGCATTATTAAATTGATATTCCTTGAAACCATTACCGTTAAGAGCAACATTAAATTGAAAATCTAGTTGTGGAACATGTACAAACTTAGAATTACTATAAATATTGAAATCGGGTTCTTCCTTATACGCTGTTACAGTTGTCGGAGAACTTAAATTAATAGTATAATGGAGTAAGATCTTATGTGGCAAGAGTCTAAAGGAAACATATTTATCATCTATGGAAAGATTCGTGATAGCGTCTTTTAGATAGTTGTTTGAGTGAGCTGCATTAACGAAAGCCAATGCCCTTTCCAGTTTTGTATAAAACTGTTCAATGGTTAGAAATTTTTCCCCATTGTATTTATCTTTCAATGTATTCATGCCTAATTATATTTATTTTTTTAAACAGCAAATTTTATATTTCTTACCACTACCGCAAGAGCAAAGATCATTCCTACCTTGTTCAGA
>CAYYUS010000098.1:5101-7658 GCA_964474925.1 uncultured Akkermansia sp.
TACCACTACCGCAATGACATGGATCATTTCGTCCGATTTTTACTTCGATGTTTATAGATGGTGACTTAACCTTTTCTATAAGATTTTCATTCTGTTTAAGAAGTTGCTCAATTATTTTATCTTTAATTTCGTCGTCACTTCCTCTGAAATAAGTTTGCTGAACTAAGATTGCAGCGGTCAAGATTGCTAAGATCATTGTTACCCATTTATCAAAACCCATAGATGAGGATACACTTTTTATAGCATTAGCATAGTCAGGGGAGATTTTATTGACTTCGTTTATAATTTCTTCTTTATTCGCCTCTTTAGTTTTGTATTTAAGGAGCAAGTCTCTTACTAACATTAATTTATCCACCGATTCTTTTGGTCCACGTACAAAAGAGACGACTTGGTTAAGATATTGATAAACACCATCAGGAATAGCTCCAAATGAGCCACATTTCGGGCATGGACCGAATCTTGAATCCTGAAATTCTATTTGCGCTGATCCCGAACCTTTAACTAAACTAGGCACTTCAAATATTGCACCGCATTTTTTATTCTCACAAAAGGCTAGTATTCCGTTCATGTTTTTTGTCTTGTTTATAATTCTTTTACAATAGTAATTGGCCTATCTTTTTTCTTTCTTTCGGCCTTAATCTCTGAATTAGCCTCTATTAGCTGAATATCAAATAGCGTCGAATAAACCTTTTGCTTTTTACCATTTCTAACAACTTCAACTAATTCGAATATCGTTTTACCATCTTCCCATTTGTTTACAGTAACAGACTTATTTTTATAAGACTGCTTAAACTCTTTACCTTTTGAAGCTATGATCCTTTGAAATTTATGAAGCTCATGGATGTATGCAGTATCATTGGAATATTCCGGTGAATAATCATAGCGAAATGTAATTGAAACGATTTTATTATCCTTGTTTACTTCAATGCCGATTGAATCTGCATTGCTATAACTGTCTTTTTTAAGATGATAATGCTCAGCGTCGTCTTTAACAACAATATCCTTTACTGTTTCTATATCGGCTTGTAAAGCAATTTTTCCCTTTGCCAAGTTGGTAACTCGAAAGTATTTGAGCATTGTATCGTTTTGTGAAAAAGAAACTTGAGAAAGCAAGAGGAGTAAGGTAATTATTCGATTCATTGTATTTGGTTATTTCTGTTTTATTCTATTTATAAAGACTGCAAAGCTTCGACAAGCTTAGGATAAACTCCATGCGGATTAAAACGCCCAATGAAATTAATGTGTAACTATAAATCGTTTACTAATTTTGAGATCGTTCTTTCCTTTGAGAGTGAATAAATATACTCCATTAGGTAATTCATCCGTTTTTATTGAGGCCGATTGATTTGAAAATTTTATAACTACCTCTTTAATCTTCTGCCCTAAAGAATTGAAAACAATAATCGTATTAAATTTTCCTTGGACATCAGTATCAAAGCTCAAGTTTAACTCATCTTTTGTTGGAATAGGAAAAACACTTAAACGATCTTTCAATATGTCGGATTCATTGAATCCTAAACCGCTTTTATAAATGGTAACCAAATCCCATTTAATATTCCCGCATATTTCCTGTTTGACCAAATAAGAAGTCGTAACAGTAGGTTTTACCCATAAGCCTGCAACAGTATCTATAGCAGTAGTTGTATTTGGCATTTGATACCACATACACGCCTCATCAATTCCAACATCGGGTTGGCGACCAATAAACACACTGTCGCCAGGAATAAGCCAAGCGTCAGGTCCTGCGTAAGCCGGAAGATCCACATCGATACAAGAAACATTATCATACAAAACATCACAGAATACAAGAACTGAATTGGTTGGATTTATCATTAATGAGTTGGTTGCAGCATCACTTTGGAAATTCCCAAGCAAAACGTACTTCTCGGTTCCTGTGGCTACGAATGTTCCAGTAACTAAAACCCAATTTGCTGTATCAGTAATAAAGCCACTATGCTGTATTTGAGGAGTTAAATAGGAAATTGGCTTATCGCATTTGGTTATTGTATCTATTGTGTTGTTCCCAAAATAAGCTCCAAATACCCCGTCAACTCCGTAACTCGTTTGATCTGTAACATTAGTATAAAATTTAACGCAATAAGTTTTACCGTTTTGTAAAGTTTGCTTCAAAAAATTTCTTGGATAACCTCTAGCGGTTTGTGGAGCATTTGGTTTATATAATAAAGTGCTAAGTAAGTAATTGTTTCCCTTAAATGGCCATTGATGAGTAAATGAACTGTTTGGAACAAGAAAAGGAGAAATGGTATAGCTTAACATAAGACCAACATACTTTACCGAATCAATAGAGTCCCAAAACTTAGCTTTTTGCGAATTAGGAACTTTTGGGATTTCAAACCCACCATTATTCACATAATTGGCAATTTGTTGAGCTTGAAGTGCAGGAGTAAAAAAGAAAAACACTGCAAGCAAAAGATGCGTGCAGTGTTTTTTAAACAAGTACAATTTATTTACTGATAACGAGCTTTTTAATATTTCTTTCTTTTGAAGCATTTGTTATAGTTACAAAGTAGATTCCGTTTTTAAGATCCAACTCAAT
>CAYYUS010000099.1:0-7643 GCA_964474925.1 uncultured Akkermansia sp.
ACAAACTTAGGTTGTATATCAGAAGTTTTTGCTTCGTAAATACCTTTTACAAAAGGCGACATATTATCGCGATCTACATCCACCGGAGTGATCTGTGGTTTTTCTACTTTCTGTACATTTTTATCTTCGCCAATTCGTTTAAAAACAACCACGTAATTATTTTTATTGAATGCTTTATTGGCATAATCAACGATCTCTTGTTTGGTGATCTTCGACATGCGTTCCATTTTATCCACTTGCTTTTGCCATTTAACGTCATTCACAAAAGCATCTAACATTTCTCCTGCGCGAGCGCCATTGTCTTCTAATTCTTTTGTTTTTGATAATTTCATATCAGTTATCACAGCTTTCATCAACCAATCAGGAAAGTCACCTTTTTGTATCAATTCAAGTTGCGAATACAAAATTCCCTCAAGCTCTTCCAATTTTTGATTTTGTTTTGGAGAAGCGCCTAAAGCAAAGATGCCGTAATCTTTTAGTGGATACACATAAGAATTAGCGCCCATTACCTTTTGAGCTTGATTAAGATTAATATCCATTAAACCCGCTTTTCCATTATTTAATATTCCAACAATTAGATCAAGCATGTCTACTTCTTTTGTTCCCTCTCCTTCTGTTCTCCATACCATGGTCATGCTTTCAGGATCCGGCCCGTAAACATCACGAACTATCCTCGAAGTGATAGCATCTTCTTTTGCAGGTGTATAAGCCTCTAATGGTTTTGATGCTGCTGAATTAAAATGCTTTTCAATTTGTGTGATCACTTTATCAGGATCAAAATCACCACTCATAATGATGGCCATATTGTTTGGCGCATACCACTTTTGATAATAATTATTGATCTCTGTCATCGAAGGATTCTTTAAATGATCAATAGTTCCAATAGTAGTTTGTGTTCCGTACTTATTTTTTGGAAATATAGCGGCGAAAGCAGCTTCGTATGATTTTACATTATCGTTATCTAATCCACGATTTTTTTCTTCGTAAACTGCTTCCAATTCGGTATGAAACAAACGCAATACCGGTTTGCGGAAGCGCTCTGATTCAATTTTCAACCAATTATCAATTTGATTACTCGGAATATCATTCACGTAAACTGTTTGATCGAATGAGGTGAACGCGTTTGTTCCTTGCGCACCAATTGCAGCCAACATTTTATCGTACTCATTTGCAATAGCTAATTTTGCAGCCACTCCACTAATGCTATCAATTTGATGGTAGATCTTTTTACGACCTGTTTCATCGGTTGTTTTTCTATAGGTTTCGTATAGATTCTCTATCTTCTTAATTTCGGCTGTTTCTTTAGCAGCATCTTTAGTTCCAAATTTATCAGTTCCTTTGAACAACATGTGCTCTAAGTAATGTGCTAAACCTGTTGCATTAGAAGGGTCGTTCTTACTTCCCGCTTTTACCGCAATGTATGTTTGAATACGTGGTGCATTTTTATAAACAGATAGATAAACCTTCAATCCGTTCTTAAGGGTATAAATACGTGCGTTGTAAGGGTCGTTCAAAGCGTACTCATAATTAAGAGCTGTTTTTTTAAGACCATCGGCCGGTTTGGTTTGAGCCGAAGTTACAAACGCAATACAAATTGCTAGGGCGATAAGGGTAATTTTATTCATATGTTCTTTGATTTATTTTTTAATATTCTATGTCCAGGTCAAAGCGTTTCTTTAATTCCAATAAAGCTGAATTTTTTTCGCTCATCACTTTAAATTTTTCTTTTGGTGTAAAAGCCTTTACACTTGCAGTATCATCATCTTCCTTGATAGAAAATTTAAGCACAATGATATTGTTTCTTAGATCCTTTCTCAGAACATCCAACATATCTTGTTTTAATTCTTGGAATTTCTCAAGCTGCGAATGGTTCAAAAGCGTGATCACTATCTCTTTTGAAGGAGTTAAAACAACAGGAGCCTCTGTTAGTGAAACATAAATGCTTTTATTTTGCTCCTTGGTTTTAGCATACCTTAAAACTGCCTCTTTGATCATTTCCAAAGTAAGCTCCTCATTTACATAAGCTACTTCATTTGATCTTTCGGGAGCCGACGATTCATTTGGTAATGTTTTATCGGTTAAAGCATCCTTTAATGAGAAGCTGGCTGTATTTTTTAATTGATTGAAAGGAATAACAGGTTTACTTGCCGTTTTTATTACCGGCGCATCGTTATTGAAATTGGTAATAACAGGATTATTTTGCTTTATAACCGGTGTTTCGTTGCTAACTACAACTGATTCATCGTTTTTTTTTTCAGTCTCTAAAGGCGAGTTCAAATAACACAGCTGCATTAAAGCCATCTCTACCAACAATCGCTGGTTCTTGGCACTTTTGTAATTCACATCTGTTTTACTAATGATCGATAACGATTTTAATAGGAATTGTACTGTACAATTTGCTGCTTGCACCGCGTATTTTTGTTTCAACGCATCGCTTACTTCAAGTAAGCCTAATGTTTGAACATCTTTGCTCACTAAAATATTACGTAAGTGTTCGCCTAATCCAATAATAAAATTATGGCCGTCGAAACCTTTCTTTAAGATATCATCAAACACTACCATGATCTCAGGTAAGCGCGATCCTAAAAATGCATCCGTTAACTTAAAGTAATAATCGTAATCGAGTACATGTAAATTTTCTACAACTTGCTTGTACGTTAAATTGTTTCCGGTAAAAGCTACCATTTGATCGAACATCGAACATGCATCGCGCAAACCACCATCCGCTTTTTGTGCAATAATGTGTAAAGCTTCTTGCTCAAACTTTACATGTTCGCTTTCGGCCATAAAAGCCAAATGATTGCTGATGTCCTCAACTTTAATTCTATTAAAATTAAAAACCTGACAACGCGAAAGAATGGTTGGGATGATCTTATGTTTTTCGGTAGTAGCTAAAATAAATTTGGCGTGCTTTGGTGGTTCTTCTAATGTTTTTAAGAAGGCGTTAAAAGCCGCCGCACTTAACATATGAACCTCGTCGATGATATACACTTTATATTCTCCTAATTGTGGAGCAAAGCGAACCTGGTCAACTAAGTTTCGAATATCCTCTACGGAGTTATTACTGGCAGCATCTAATTCGTAAACATTTAATGATGCGCCTGAATTAAAAGAAAGACAAGACTCACATTTATCACATGCCTCTCCATTTGAAGAAACATTGAAACAATTGATGGTTTTGGCGAATATACGGGCGCAAGTAGTTTTACCTACACCACGCGGACCACAAAACAAATAAGCTTGTGCTAACTGCTTTTGAATAATGGCATTTTTTAATGTATTGGTTATATGGCCTTGCCCAACAACGGTATTAAATAACTGGGGACGATACTTTCGGGCCGATACAATAAAATTCTCCATAAATAGTCTTTAAATATAACGTAAATAAGCATTCACGCATTAACCGTTTGTCACCTAAAAAAGGTTAAATTATCAACCAATTGTGAATAATTTTCCTCAAAAAAAGTTTAATTTAACAGCATTGAATGCATGGTTTAAAATACTAGTAGTTGCCTTACTTCCCTTCTGCGCAGGAGCGCAAGAGGCTATAAGGGGAGTTATCTATGAAAAAGATAGCAGTAATGTAATGCCATACGTATATGTGATCAACAAAACCACTGGTAGCGGGGCCATGAGTAATTTGGAAGGCAAGTTCTATATCACGGCTAATTTGGAAGACACTATTATTTGTTCTTATGTAGGTTATATAAAAGAATACATACCAGTTAAGAGTTTAAGGAAGAATGCAAAGGGCGAATATCCTATTTACATGCGAACTCAATACATCAATTTAAATACGGTAAGCATTACATCCTTCAAATACAAGCCTTACGAGCGTGAATACATGAATAAGATCATCGACATGAGTCATATAAGAACGATTGATGCTTTTAATAGTCCGTTTACTGCAGCGTATATGCAATTTAGCAGGCGTGGCCGCGAGATAAGAAAACTGGCAAAAATATTTGATGATCTTTTAATAGAAGAAGAAGTTGCTAAAAAAATAAATCCTGAGATCATTAGAAATGTTACGGGTGATGAAAAATTAGACGTTGAAGCATTCAGGAAATTTTGTTTGGAGTTAAGTAACCAATTCATCTTAACACACGATGGATATGATCTTTACAATAAAGTAATGGATTGCTATAAGCGTTACAAATCTGAGGGGAGATGAGAGCGCAATTGTAATTGCAACCATTTTTCAGCACTAATAATATCCGAGAAAAATCGAGTTGGTACTTTTGGTTTATTTACTGCCAAGTAAAAATTAGCAAGGATCTTTTGTGCCAATGAACAAATAACAAACGCTTCCATCGATGACTGCTGCTGATTTTCATCGGAAGCCATAAATTCTCTAGCGTCGTTTTCAACGCTAGCATAAGCCGACGCAATAACCAATAAAGGTGCATTTTTACCTTCAAGTAATTTATACTTAGCCTCATTGATCTCTTTCATATCGGCAACTGTATAAACATGATTTGTTGAATTTAATTGCAAGATACCATCTTCTCTTAAATACAAGGTACTATGTGATAACTCAATTCGCATTTAATATTAAAATTAATCAAATTTTCCCAAAAAGAAAGAATTAGGAAAAACATCCTGATTATTCTTCTTACATTGTTAATTATTTAAATGAATAACCGTCGTGATTTTATATTAAAAGCTGGAATGCTAGCCTGTTCGGGATTACTACTTGGAGGAAATTCCTTTCCTGAATTGCGTATAGCTGATACAAAACGCATAAAACCAAAAGCGCTTAAAGCCGGAGATACTATTGCCATTGCATCCCCCGCCGGTGCCGTTTGGGATGAAGCTCAAATAGAAACTTTTTCTAATATTTTAAAAGGGTTTGGTTTTAATATCATCTTAGGAAGAACATTAAAAGAAAAGCACGGATATTTTGCAGGAACAGATGAAGTAAGAGCAAAAGAATTGAACGACCTATTTGCCGATAAAAAGATAAAGGGCATTTTTTGCATGAAAGGTGGTTGGGGTTGCGCGCGTTTATTAGATAAATTAGATTACAAGATCATTAAAGAAAATCCAAAAGTACTTATTGGATTTAGCGATATCACTACTCTATTAATTGCCATTACCACAAAAACAGGACTGATCACTTACCACGGTCCGGTTGGTAATTCGGGCTGGAATGATTTTACAAAGAATTCATTTATAAATGTGGTGCAAAATTCTAAACCATATACATTTGAAGCAAATCCTGCAAATGAAGATGCGATCTTAACCATTAATTCAGGAAAAGCAAGCGGAGAATTAGTTGGAGGAAATTTAACCGTATTAACTTCTATTATTGGCAGCGGCTATTTACCCGATTGGAAAGGAAAGATCTTATTTTTAGAAGAAGCCAAAGAAGAACCTTACAGCATTGATAGAATGTTAACGCAATTAAAATTAAGCGGCGTTCTAGATTCGGTAAGTGGAATTATATTTGGAAAATGTGCCAAGTGTTTGGCTGAAGAGCCTTTAAAATCGTTTACACTCAATGAAGTATTATTGCAACATTTTAAACCGCTAAAGATCCCTGTTTTCTTTGGGGCAATGATAGGGCATATTGAAAATAAACTAACTGTTCCTATTGGCATTAACGCAAGCATTGATGCCGACAAAGGAACAATTAGTTTATTAGAATCAAGTGTAAGCTAGTTAGCCCAACCGCAAACAATACCACCCATTAACATCATGGTAATGATCCAGTAACCACAATTGATGGCAATGTATTTAAATCCTTTTCTTTCAAACAATGCGTTTGTTCCAAGTATCGGTAAAGCGATCATTACCCCTCCAAGCGCTCCATGCAACATACCATGTTTGAAGGTTCTAAAATTAAGTCCGTTCTTAGCCATAAAATCAACAAACCATTTTCCTAATTCCGAATTAGGATCATTTATAGTTGGATCTCCTGCCAATGTTGAATAAACCCCTAATTGATGAATGGTCATGCCTATCAAAGAGCTTGCTAACAGAAAACTAAGAACTAATGAAACGCCAAAGATCACGGCCATATTAGCGCCTTTCATTTTTTCGTCGGTAACACCGGCCGCTTCTTGCCAAGCTTTTCCAAATACTTTTGGATTATACCAAATAAAGCCCATTATCATAGGGACTAAGGCTGCTACTAGAACAGCAATAAAATTTATGTGCATAGTTTGTGGTTTTTAGTTTATCAAATTTACCAGCTTTAAGAGTCAAATCACTACCACTCATAGGCAGATATTAACCATTAATAGTTTATCTTTGTTCATATAAATGAAGGTTCTACTTACCACATTAAACGCAAAATACATTCATACCAATTTGGCAATTCGCCTATTGTATGAGCTTAACAAGCAATACGATGGCTTGCGTTGGAAGGAGTTTACCATTAAGGAGGATAAAAACGATATTGCCGACTTTTGTAAGGATTTTGACATCGTTGCTTTTAGTTGTTATATCTGGAATATCACTCAAACTTTAGAAACGGCAAGGATACTTAAAACTAAAAACCCTAATATAAAAATTGTTTTGGGAGGTCCCGAAGTTAGCTACGATTGGGAAGATGTTATTTGCAGAGATGAAGTAGATATGATCATTGCCGGTGAAGGAGAAGTTCCCTTTGAAACATTACTGGCGTCGTATCCAAATTTAGAACCGATCCCCGGATTGATATGGAAAAGCGGAACTGAAGTAAAACAAAACATCAAAGCACCACAATTTGATATCACCAGGTATAAAGATATTATGCCTTATGAAACCGATAAAGCAGAAAGCTTAAAAGATAAAATATTATACATTGAAACATCGCGTGGCTGCCCATACAAATGCGAATTTTGTTTGGCGAGCTTAGATAATAAGGTACGATACTTGCCTGATTCGCACATTAAAAGCACTTTATTGTATTTAATGGAAAATGGTAAGACCATTAAATTTTTGGATAGAACATTTAATATGAAAAGGGATTTTACCTTGGATATTTTCCAATTCATATTAGACCATTATAAACCGGGTAATGTTTTTCAGTTTGAGATAACGGCGGATATTTTACATCCTGATATTATCAAATTCATTAATGAAAAGGCGCCAAAGGATCTTTTCCGTTTTGAGATCGGGATTCAAACCGTCAATCAAAAAGCAAATTTGGAGGTTAGTCGAAAACAAAACTTCGAAAAAACAAAAAGCATAATCAAACAAGTAGAAGATAAAGTTGAATTACACTTGGACCTCATTGTTGGAATGGCTTTAGATCATTACGAAGATATTAAATACAGTTTTGAAGAAACATTTAAATTATTTGCACCTGAATTACAATTAGGATTCCTTAAATTCCTCAAGGGAACACCGGTGCGTTATAAAGCCGAACAGCATGGGTTTAAATATGATCCTCTTCCACCCTATCAGATCATTGAAAGTAATTATTTATCGAATGAACAGTTACGTTCCATTGAAAAATTAGAGCATATGCTTGAAATTTACTGGAATAATAAACGCGCTCAAAACACGCTTCGCTATATTTGTAATACGTACAGCATATTTGATTTTTTGCTGGGACTTGGTGATTTTTTTGGTCAGAAAAAAGATTTTCATAAATACACCCTTCCGGATGTGTTTGATATTATAACTCAGTTCTCTGAACAAGAATATCCAAA
>CAYYUS010000100.1:0-7609 GCA_964474925.1 uncultured Akkermansia sp.
GCATAAAAAAAGCCTCCACAAATGTGAAGGCTTTGATACTTGTGATCCCGAAGGGGAAACATTCCCCTTCGGTAAATAAAGCATCTTGGAGTACTTGGTGGAGTTTTTGTGATGGATTAGGATTCATCGTTTAGGATTTTTTTGACAATAAATAGCTTTTTGATTTTGCTGCGGTGGATATCGAAAGCATCGAAGTCAATTTGATTGTGGGGGATGAGCTTTACAAATTCGTTGCCTTGCTCTGATTTGCGAATGTATTTTAACGTGCGTAAATCATCGGTAATGATTAAGAAAATATGACCGTATGGAATTACATCTAAGTCTGTAATTTCCTTTACCGCTACAATTCCGCCATTGCTGACCTTACCGGCCATGGATTCTCCATGAACTTTTACAGCAAAATCGCAACTTTCAGAACCCAAAAAAGATATTTCACCACTTGGAGAGGTGGACACATCATCAAATAAAGGCATGTATCCAGCCTGTACATCGAGCTCATACACTTTCAGTTTGCCTTTTATAAGGTAATCGCCTTGGCGTTCTGCAACCATAGATTCCTCTATAATGTTACCTGTACCTTTAAGAATGTAATCAATGTTGATTTCTGGAAACTGTTGCTTTATAAGATGGAGAGTTTTAAGGGCAATTGTTTTCTTCCCATTTTGTACATTAGACAAATGTTGGGGAGTAAAACCGCATTTCTCTGCGATTTTGTTTTGATTAATTTTATATTTTGATTCTAAAAAATTAATCATTTGCTTAAATCTTTGATTCGGCATGGCGTATGTTTTTAACTTTTTTTCACTGATTATCATAGTATTATGTGTTTTTGGGAAAATATTTTTAACCGAATGGTTTATTTTTTAATCTTTTGGTTTATTATTGCAGTGTTGTAAATATTTACAACTACAAATATAAACCAAATTATATGCCAAAAGTTAAAAATAAGTTAAAATTCATTTCAGACGAGCTTTCAGAAAAGGCTAAATTACTACTGAATTCAGATGATAGGAACGCTATTTCAAAAAAATTAAATGTAGGTCATTCTTACATTTCTTTGGTGATAAATCAACAAAGATGGAATAAGGATATTGAAAAGGAATTAATCAAAAGAGTAGAAATTAAAGTTAATCAATTAACCAAATCAATGTAGATCTAATGTTCTCTAATTTTACTATAGCTAGTCAAAATTGGGTGAACAGCTTGAAAGAGCAGTTGTCGAAAATTGACAAGGAAAAAGAACCTCATGCTTATGAGTATATCCACGTGCAATTGGTAAATGCAAGCAATATGCACTTTGAGTTAACAGGTAGACAATCAAAAGAATTTAAACAATTATTATGCAATACGATATAAACTATATTCAATTTTTGTTCAGAGAGCATGACCGCCTTTGCAAAAAGATGTCATCACTTGCCTTATCCATTTTTTCTTTAAATGTAAAGGATCACAATCAAAAAAAATTAGTGATTGAATTGGCTAGCCTGCGTGAAGAAAAGAAAAGTGTATTGCTGGAGCTGAATGATTATGCTCATGATGTTTGGGTGAATGACAAACCACTGAATATTAAATCGATATAAGACCGTTATCCCCCTCAACAAATGCTGTTAAGAACAAGCCCCAAGGGGGAGAATTAAAGACACAATGGGGCTTGTTTTTAAAAATTAAATAACCAATAAATAAAACCAAAAATAACCAATGAGAAAAATCGTAATTATTACAGGACGACAAGGTAGTGGAAAGAGTTTCACTGCTAATGCTATTAGAACAATGTTTTTTGAAGATGAAATTAAAGATTTAAATGCTTCTTTAATAGATTTTACACATCATAATTTAGTTGTAGATGGTAATATCAAATTATTGATTTTAGATGAATGTTCTATAATCGATTTAATGAAATATCCTATTGCTAAGATTTTGAAAGCCCATTTCCCTAACGCAGCTATTGTTTTTATAACACAGGATGAAATTGTTTCAAGACAAAATTTAGAATACACTTCAATCATCAGATGTAAAAGACAATTCTAATAACCAACTAATAAAATATGTTACAATTACAAATAATCGGAAACCTGGGCAGCGATGCTACCATCATTGACTCCAATGGAAGCAAATTCGCTTCTTTTTCAATAGCTGTTAATGAAAACTACAAAAATAAAGATGGTCAAAAAGTAGAAAAAACCACTTGGGTAAAATGCATTTTGAACGATGCCAACCACGGTGCTATTCCTTTCATTAAAAAAGGTAATAAAATATTTGTGCAAGGCAAACTAAGTGTGCGCAAATACAAGCTTGATGGTAGCGATGAAACTCAAATACAAGTAACCTGCAATGTGGCCAACTTAGAATTACTTGGCAGCACTAACAATACTCCAAACGCTAACGACGGAATGCCTCAATAATGATAAGCCAAGCATCTATAGAGAAACTTAAAGAAGCCATAAACATTACTCAGGTGGTGGAAGCCTGCGGAGTGGTGTTTAAGAAAGGGCGCAACAAGGTGGCTTGTTGTCCTTTTCACAACGAGAAAACAGGCTCATTCACTGCTGATGATAGTAAGGGTTTTTATAAATGCTTTGGATGCGGAGCTTCTGGCGATGCTGTGAAATTTGTACAGGAGTACAAAAACCTTAATTACCCCGAAGCAATAGAGTGGCTTGCTGACCTTTTTAGAGTGCAGTTGGAATACGACAACGATACACAGGCACACAAGGAAGAACGCAGCATAAAAGAATCTGCATTCGATTTCATGGGCAAAGTAAAAACGATTTACCATAAGTTATTGCTTGATAATCCATCTGTGTTAAATTATTTATGGAATGAAAGAGGGGTATCACAACAAAGTGTAATTCAATGGGAACTGGGTTTTGCTCCTGCCAACTGGCGTACTATTTCCGACTTGGCTGTTAAGTCTGCAAAGTGGGACTTGGCGGTAAAGTGTGGTGTGTGTAAGGAGAATGGCGACAAAAACCACGATGTATTTTTTAACCGCATTATGTTCCCTATACACAATGAGCAGGGCAAGTGTATCAGTTTTGGTTCTCGTATTTGGACTCCAGAACAGGAGAGTAAAAAAGAGCCTAAATACATTAATGGCCCCAATACCATGATATACGATAAGGACAAAACCTTATATGGCTTACACCTTACCAATGAATACATAAAAAAAGAAGATGAAGCCATTATGGTGGAAGGTTACATGGATGTGATAAGCGCCTACCAAAACGAGGTTAAAAACATAGTGGCGAGTTGTGGAACTGCGGTAACAGAAAGCCATGCAAAGGTTTTGCTAAAGAAAAGTAAAAACATTGTTTTTGGTGGCGATGGTGACAGCGCAGGCATCAAAAGCAAAATGGAAGCCATTGATTTATTCCTAAAACATGGAGCCGTAAAGCTTGATGTGATAGAATGGCCTGAGGGAGTAAAAGACATTGATCAATATTTTCAAACTAACAGCAATGAACAATAAACAAGAAATCATCCAACAGATTAAGCAGATTTTAAAACAGCGTAAACACGTGTTTTTAAAAACCTATCCTGATGCCCGTAAGCAGCAGTTGATAATGAATGCAGAAATGCAATTGTATTACCTGCAAAGTGCCAACGAAAACACCTTTAAACCTATCTGCAAAAAGTTTGCAGATTACTACATACAGCCATTGATACCGGCACCAACAAGCAAGTACCATAACACCATTAAAAACCTTTACCAAACATTAACCACACTATGAGCATACAACCAAAAGTGATTGATATTATTAGAAGAAGAATTGCAAGAATTGTGAGTAAGGGATACATGCCTACCACATTGATGGTAACTAAGGACATAGAAAGACAGATGTTTTTGGATGAAAGCTTCCCTAAGGGAGATAACTATGAGCATGTAATAACAGTAGATAAATATGAGCTTCACTTTAATGTAGTGGATGGAGATAACTGGATAAAAGTATTAACCGATTTACAACCAATTCAATAAATAACAATAATGAGTACGCAATTCAAACCAATTTTATTTAGCACCGAAATGGTGCAGGCGATTTTAGAAGGTCGCAAAACACAGACTAGGAGAACCAAAGGATTAGAAAAGATTAACGAAAACCCTGATGATTGGTATTTCACAAACTGCACAGCTTCTTGTGCGGATAAAAAGGAGTTCTATTTTAAACATAGATTTTATGAAGGAGATGACTGTGACTTACTAATTCCATGCCCATACGGCAATATTGGCGACATCCTTTGGGTGAGAGAAAAACACAGAGTATTGATTGATTGTGAAACCAATGAATTTGCTGGATACTGGTATTATGCAGATATGCCAGAAAAATTTCACAAAGAATATAAAAGAAAATGGAAGCCATCAATACATATGCCTAAAGCAGCCTGCAGGCTGTTCCTTCGCATCACCAACGTGAGAGTGGAGAGGCTGCACGACATCAGCGACACAGACGTGATGAACGAGGGCGCACAGGACAGCTTGTACGCATTCAGCGAGCTGGCAACACCTCCAAAGCCGGGATGGATGCGTCAGGGCTTTGAGCGCCTATGGACGAGAATCAACGGCACCGAGTCTTGGAACGCGAACCCTTGGGTGTGGGTGATAGAATTTGAACGTGTAGAAAAACCAACTAATTTTTAACAATAATGAGTAAACAATCCGAAAACAAACAAACCATTTCTGAAATAGCAACTGAACTTGATGCTATGATAACAGATTTTTTAAAGCAAAAAAACTTAGAACACTCAGGAAGTGTATCTATTTCTATTCATGGAGTACCACCCTCATTGATAGATAATGAAACTACAACTGTATTAAGACAAGGTAGTGGTTATTCTTACTTAACATGGGATTTAAGACGTAATAACTCTTTGCATTTATTTTCTCAATACCTATATGACAATGAAAGCAATAATTAACATACTCGCACTGGTGGGCGTAAATTTTTGGCGCACCTTATTCATTTGCTTAGAGCCTAAGGCAATGGATTGGTTCTCGCTATTACCTAACCACATCCGTATTAAAGCGGTGCGCAACGCCCGAAGAAATGGTACGCTGTACAATCGCTATTGCTCACTTGCGGATGCTTTGAACCAAAGCTTTAATAAATCCCAAACAATAGAGGGCGAATTGTACTGGCAAAGAGTTATCAATAAGTATATTTTCAATAATCATGAAACTCAAATCAATGGATAATTTTTTAACGTCGATGTATTTGTTTAGGGTTTTGTACATAGTAAATCTATATCCTATTAAACAAAGTTATTTTTATTTTATTGGAAAACTGAATTAACCCTATGAAGAACCCTAATAACACAGTATACAAGGTTATATTCCTGTATTCAAAAAAAGGATTTACGATACAAGAAATTCAAATGGTATTGGATATCAGTACCAAAGAAATTGACCACATTATTGACCAAGAGTTTAAAAGTATTCAGAATGTAAACCGAATAGCAATGAGAGATTATGCAAGAGATTTTGAACTTTAAAATAGATAATTTAAACAATAAGCTACAGTCGGAGTGTTTCCTGCACTTATGGAAAACACTGGGGCAATACACTGGCGAAGACCTTATACACAAATACCAGTACACTATTAATGGCAATGCTGATATAATGTGGCATATACATGACATTGGTAAAGTAGATATAAACCAAATGCCACCATGGATGATACTAATGAGCCACAACCTAAACCTAAAGGAGCTAAAACGCTACTGGCAGATGGAGCAAGGCGAAGTGTATTTTGTAATATTTAAACAAGTAAAAGACCATGCCTAGTAAAAAATCAAAAGAATTGGCCAAAAGAATAGTTGAAGATTTAGAATCTTCTGGACTAGTGAGAGCTGATATTCTCCAGGTAATACAAAATGTAAGAACAAGATTAAACCAAATTAAAAACCAACCAATAAAAAAATGTTCAAAGTAACCACCACCATCACCTGTTTAAAAGATGCTAGAAGTATAAAATCTGGTATTGAATTACTCCACCTAAAAACCAACAAAAAAGGCTGCATACGCTACAAAAATGGCGAAATATTTTTTGAGCCAAAAGAAACGCCTGACCGCTGGGAAAAGATAATGCTTAAAGACCAGTGCGAAATACTGGTAAGTAAAAGCGAAGTATTTAATGATGATGATATAAGAATATAAGTATGATTAAACAGCCACAAACAGAAATAGAATGGGTAAATGAAAATTTGCCTAAGGCACATAACGAGCAGGATATTGTGTATTTAAAAGCGCGTTTCCAATGGATAAATGCGCCTAAAGGAGAAACTAAACAATACTGGGAAAAATGCACACAGGCATACCAGGGAACAACCTTTGATTTAAAAAGAAAACGAGATGAAAAAATATAAGGCTAACAGAAGATTAAGAACCAAAAGAACAATACTGAAGTATTTTTGGTGTCAAGCAACATGCCTACACAGGCCTTTTAATGAAATACCCTTTTAAAATTATGTATTATAAAATAACAAACAAAGAATGTGAAGTTTTTCAAAAACTTCAAAAACTGAGAAATGAAGAAATTCAAATCGGTAAAGACAATGAACAAACAATTCAAAATGTAACAGGATTAACATGGCAAGAATACTTAGGTCATGCTGGTCAGCAAAATTTCAGAAGAACAACTCAGTATACAGGTTTTAAGTTTATTGAAACCGAAAACATTTGTAAAGAAACATGGAAAGAATCCGATGATTTTAATGAATACTTTATCCCTAATAGAAGAACCAAAAAAGGTAGAGAAATGTATTCTTTATTACTAAATGGTTTAAAAAGTAGTAATTATAATTTAGTTTTTGAAATACTAAATATTGAACATGGGAACAGGTTTATTTTCCCTTATGTAGAGAGTTTTAATGATGTAATAATTCTTTTTTTAGACAATAAACATGAACCTAAAGATGAAAATATTATTGAAATAACAAAAAAAGAATTTGAAGCAATTTTTGAATCAGCAAATTAACCCAAATTATTATAAAAATATATGAAATCAAAAGTAATTATTGAAAATGGAAAAACAACGATTGTTTTAACTCCTGAAAACGAATTTGAAATAGAAGTGATTAATAAAGTAAAAGAAAAAGAAACATCTTTTAAGATTGAAACTTCTTTTAAATCAGAATATAATCCTCATCAATTTAATTTCAAGAATAATCACAGAATAGAAATGTTAATTGAAGAAAAAGAATAACGGTTTGCAGCTATATTTAGTTGCGGATTTTGAAAACGAAAACTTTAAATAAAAATAGAATTATGTTAGAAAACGAAAATTTGAATGAAGTAGAAACTCCGCAATTGAATATAGGTGGTGTTAGCGGTAGTTTTTCTATGGATGAAGTAAAAGTTTTGCTTTGGTACGGAGAAACAAGGGATTTAAAAGTAATACTAAAAGATAATCCACGTAAAAAGGGTGATTTAGATATTGCTTTAGATATTATGTTTGACCTTGTAGAGAAACACACCTATTTAGACAGGAAGAGAGTTGAAGATATATTTTGGAATCGAGTTCAGGAGTTGGCAAATTACCGCTAACGGTTCTCGGCTTGGCGAGGTTGGGGACTTGTAAAAACAATCGCTCAATTTTAGTACAAATTTTAAATA
>CAYYUS010000101.1:0-7506 GCA_964474925.1 uncultured Akkermansia sp.
AAAAAGGATGTTTTAGCGATGGTTGCCCTGCAACTTGTTTCTCAATATTATAAAGACGCTAAAAACTCTGAAGTAGAATTAAGCAATTTAAGAACAATGCTTACTGATGTTGAACAAATGCTTGAAGAGCATAGGGACAAGATCAAGAATATAGAAGAGTAAGTTTTATATTTTACAATACATTCACGCACAAAGGTCTATACCATTAGGTCTTTGTGCGTTTTTTTTTAACACAACCCAACTTAGCTCGAGTTAAGAAGGATAAAATAAACATAACAATGGAAACATTAACCATAATATACATTGCCGGCGGACTTCTTTTGGGAGTGATCGTGGGCTTTTTGATAGCAAATAGCAAGCTAAACTCAAGTGCTAAAAAGGAAAAAGAGAATTTGATCAAGGAAGCGGAAGTAAAAGCAGAAGCTACCAAACAAGAAAAGATCCTTCAAGCTAAAGAAAAGTTCTTACAATTAAAATCGGAGCACGATAAAAGTGTTCAGGAAAGAACTAATCAGTTAAATGTTGCCGAAAATCGCGCTAAGCAAAGGGAAAACGATCTTGTAAAAAAATTAGAGGACGCTAATCGTAAGGATAAAGAGCTTGAAAATGCAAAGCTCCAACTAGCCAATCAAATTGATGTTTACAAAAGCAAATTAGAAGAAGTTGAAAAAGGTCACCGCAAACAAGTAGAAATGCTTGAAAAAGTGAGTGGCTTACGTGCAGATGAAGCCAAATTACAATTGGTAGAAAGTGTGAAGGCGGAAGCGAAGACTCAGGCCATGAGTTTTATTAAAGACACCATGGATGAAGCAAAGATCAACGCTAATAAAGAAGCAAAGAAGATCATCATTCAAACTATTCAACGTGTAGCAACTGAAACTGCTATTGAAAATTCAATTTCGGTATTTCATATTGAAGGAGATGAAACAAAAGGACGTATTATTGGACGTGAAGGAAGAAATATTCGCGCACTAGAAGCAGCAACAGGCGTTGAGATCATTGTGGATGATACACCGGATGCAATTACATTAAGCTGTTTTGATTCTATTAGAAGGGAAATTTGCCGTTTGGCTTTACATCAATTAGTTTCCGACGGACGTATTCACCCGGCACGTATTGAAGAGGTAGTTGAGAAGACCCGCAAAATGCTTGAGGAAGAAATTATTGAAACGGGTAAACGCACCTGTATCGATCTTGGGATTCATGGTTTACATCCTGAATTAATAAGAATGGTAGGTCGTATGAAATACCGTTCATCGTACGGACAAAATTTATTACAACACAGTCGCGAAGTAGCAAACCTTTGCGGCATTATGGCCAGCGAAATGGGATTGAATCCTAAAGTTGCAAAACGCGCGGGCTTATTACACGATATTGGAAAAGTTCCGGATACAGATCCTGAACTACCTCACGCGTTGTTGGGTATGAAATTGGCAGAGCAATACAAAGAAAAACCTGAAGTATGTAATGCTATTGGAGCTCACCACGACGAAATTGAAATGAATACGTTATACGCACCAATTATTCAGGTGTGCGATGCTATTAGCGGTGCTCGCCCTGGTGCTCGCCGTGAAGTTGCCGAACAATACATTAAACGTTTAAAAGATCTTGAAGCAACAGCTTTAGGTTACGAAGGCGTTGATAAAACATACGCTATTCAAGCCGGAAGAGAATTACGTGTAATTGTATCGAGCGAAAAAGTAACGGATGCACGAGCCGAGCAATTAGCATTTGAGATCAGTCAAAAGATCCAAACCGAAATGACCTACCCTGGTCAGGTAAAAGTTACTGTGATAAGGGAAACTAGGGCTACGAGCTATGCTAAATAGTTAAATTCTCTTTTAACAATTGCTTTCTTTATTAGAAAATCGTAATTTCATGTAAGGTTAATTCACCTCAAGCATGAAGAAGATCTACGTATTTATTTCATTCTTCCTATTCCTCACCGCATTCGTATGCGGCCAATCAGATATATTTAAACCAACAAACGAGGGATTTTGGGATCCAGTTACCTTAAACATTAATTCTGACTCCTTAAATCAAACCGACGAAACAGGTCGTAAACAAGGGTACTGGAAGAAAAAAATACCTGTTCTCGACAAATGGGTATTAGTGGAAGAAGGAAATTACCTTAATAATCGTAAATCGGGATACTGGAAAGAATACCATCATAACGGCAATCTTAAAAGCAAGATCTTTTATGCAGATGGAAGACCAAACGGTCCTTGCGAATTGTATTATGAGAGTGGTGCTATTGTAGAAAAAGGGATCTTTGTAAAAAACAAGTGGGTTGGCGATTACAAACTCTATTATGAGTCGGGCCAAGTTCAACATGCCTTTCATTTCAACGAAAAAGGAAAAAGGGATGGAAAGCAATATTACTTTTTCGAAAATGGAATAATTGCCATGGAAGGTGAATTTGTGGATGGCAGAGAAACAGAAGTGTTTGTTGAATATTACGAGACGGGAAAGATAAAGGAAAAAAGATCTGGCGACAGTTTAAAGATCAAATTTTACGAAAGTGGAATTTGCAGTTCGGTTGAGCACTTAATGAGCGGTAAGAAAAGCGGGTATCAGTTCTACTATAACAACAAAGGAAATTTAAACAAAAAAGTTTCTTATTTAAATGGTAAAATGCATGGGACTTTTGTTTTGTATCATGCTAATGGTATCATTCAAGTAACTGGAGAATACGAAAACGGACATATGAGCGGAGAGAGAAAGTACTATGATGAAAATGGAAAATTGATCAAAGGAAAATTTGCCTTCTATCACGAAAACGGAAAAGTAGAACGCGACGGTTGGTGCGCCAACGGAAAACCGGAGGGGAATGTTTTTGTATATGATACCAATGGAAAAATAACCATGAGTGTTGTGCACAAGAACGGTAAACCTAATGGCAGAACATGGTTCTACGACAAAGATGGAAAGCCTTATTTAGAAGAAGAATACAAAGACGGTGTTTTTAATTGGTCCCGAAGCTACGAATACGTTAAATAATTTCTTTATTCGGCTAAACCTTTCTTCTTTTATTCAGTCATATGTAATATCTTTAAATATGACTTTATCATTTACTCCAACTCGTAATTTACTTTTGATAGTTGCAATTGCTTGCAGCTTTAATTTCAAAGCTCAGATCGCCGATATTCCTATCAATCCAAACTCCACATGGAATGGAGAAGAATCTTTAGCCATTGATCCAACAAACCCAAATCATTTGGTAGTGGCTTGGATGAAATATATTTTCTTGCCCACACCTGCAAGTGTAATGATCGCTACAAGCTCTTCTACAAATGGTGGTTTAACTTGGAGTACTCCGGTTAATATTCCTCATAATAAACCGTATTGGACATCGGCCGACCCTACTCTGGTTTTTAAAAATGATGGCACTTTATATTTAGGCTTTATAGATTCTAATAGTGCAAAAGATAGCGCAGCAGTTTTTGTTACCAAATCAACCAATGGAGGAACTGTATGGGGACCTTTAAGTAAAGTGGTTGATTATAATGATAGTCCTGACTTGATATTTGATAGACCTTGGTTAACCATTGATAATAGCGGAGGACCTTATAATGGCTATTTATATATGGCCAGCATGAGTTATAAAGCAGATCCACTGCCACACCATGTGTATTTAACGCGCTCCATTGATGGCGGCACAACTTGGGGCACACCGTTATTAGTAGATAATACAATTCCACTCGGGCCTTCGGTGCAAGCCATGGGAGTTCCAACGGTTTCAAAAGATGGCAGATTATACATTGCGTATTTATCTTATAATCCTTCGCAATCCTTATTTCCACGTTTTATTTATGCGCTTTCAACTGATGGTGGAAGTTCGTTGACAAATAGCGTGATCTTAACAGGAGTTGGTACAAGCATCACTAACGATGCCTTATTGCAATACAGTTATAAATTAGATGCGAATCCAACCAATTCAACTAATCTTATTTTCTCTTACGTAGATAAATCAAATGCTGATTATGATATTTATTCTACTAACTCCAACAGCGGGGGTGTATCATGGAATGTTCCTACGCGCGTGAGTTCAGATGCTTTAAACAATGGCAATAACCAAGATATGCTATGGGCTAATTTTTCTACCACAGGAAAATATGCAGCCACCTGGCGCGATAGAAGAGCAAATAGCGGTGCGCAAAATCAACCCTACAAAATTTGGGGTTCTTTTTCGGGCGATGGCGGTAACTCATTCAGTAGTAATTTTCAGATCTCTCAAACTGATGGGCCTTTGCAAATTCCCATTGATGGCGTTGACTTTTTAGGCTGCGTATTGAACGACACGATCGTTTATACAAGCTGGACAGACAAACGGAATACAACTAGCAATCAGTTATTCATTAATAAATTCAAGCTATCAACTATCACTTCCATTTCGCAAGAACAACTTTCAAAAAACGGAATCAAACTCTTCCCAAATCCAAATTCCGTAGAGATTACCATTGCATTTGACAAAGCAACAGCCAGACAAATAGAGATAGTTGATGTAATGGGTAAAATTGTTCATTCAACAAGCTCAAGTAGTAACTCTTGTAAGATCCTTGTTAAATTAAACCCGGGTAATTACTTCGCCAAGATCTCCGAAAACAAGGCGATCACCTCTATACCCTTCGTAATTGAGCAATAAAATGGCCAAAAAGTCATTTTGATTTTACTAGTTTTTCAGTTATTTTAGCCTAAATAATAAATAATATGAAAAAACTTTACTTTTTACTTTTATTAAGCGCATTTACGCAAATTAGCAAAGCGCAGGTTCCAACATGTTCACTTAATCCTACGTTTATTGCAGGTCCTAAGGATGGCGTTTATCCTGATAGCCTTACCAATTTTATTTCGGGAACAGTTGGGCAACCCTATATTCAAAACATTACAGTAAAAGTTCCTTTAGATACAATTCAAGGTCCATTAAAATTTTGTTTTAATCGAGTTGTACTTTCAACACCAACAAATGTGGCAAATTATAATCTTCCTCCAGGCCTATTCTTCGGTTCATCAACGGCTGCAGTGGCAAATGGAACAATAGCAGGTGCTGTATCTTTAAAATTCCCAGGTAACGCCAATAATTGTGCAAGCATTTACGGAACACCAACTACGGCAGGAACATACACTTTAAAATTGCAAACAGACACTTATGCCACATTGCAAGCCATTGGTAATTGCACACCAAGCCCAAATGTTGCCGGTGGTACAAAACTTAACACAACAGTTTTAGGGTATTACATTATTACTATTAGTCCTTTAGCAGGCGTTAATGAAGTTATAAATTCAAAGTCGCTTGAACTTACAAATATTCCAAACCCATTTACCGGAAAAACACTTATCAAATTCAATGTAAAGGATCAAAGCTCAATGGATATTAAAATACTTGATGTATTGGGAAAAACAGTATTTACGGATAATATCAAAACAAAATTTGGTGAGAATACCTATGAATTCGACGGTTCAAAATTGAATACAGGAATTTATTTTTATACCATCAGCTACAAAAATTATTCAGAAACCAAACGAATGATCATTGCCTCTAATTAATGAGTTCACAGGCCTTTGAATTACTTATTTTAGGATGCAGTTCCGCTAGTCCCACAGCCGAAAGAAATCAAACCTCGCAGCTATTGAATATAGCGGAGAGGCATTTTTTAATTGATTGTGGCGAAGCAACGCAAATTCAACTACGAAGATTCAAAGCCCGTTTTCAAAAGATAGATCATATTTTTATTAGTCACTTACACGGCGATCATTTTTTTGGATTGCCCGGCTACTTAAGCAGCATGCATCTTTTGGGAAGGCAACAAGAACTTACCATTTACGCACCAAAAGAACTGAAACAAGTATTGGATGTGATCCATGAAGTATCGGAAACAAAACTGAGCTACCCGGTTAAATGGCATTTTACCGATAATAAAAAACAGGAATTATTGTTTGAAGATGATAAAGTGGAAGTATATTCCTTCCCTTTAAAACATCGCATTTATTGTACAGGCTTTTTATTTAAAGAAAAACCATATCAACGAAAAATAGATAAATTCTTATTGGAAAAACACGGCGTATCTACGGCCGACATTCATTTACTACGAGATGGTTTTGATGTTACAAATGATAAAGGTGAAAAAGTTTTGAATAAAGCAGTAACGCTCGATCCTCCAAAACCAAGAACCTACGCCTATTGCAGCGATACCATTTACGATGAAACATTAGTGCAATACATTAAAGATGCTGACCTGTTATATCATGAAAGCACATTTTTAGATGACAAGATCGATCGCGCTAAAATAACTTTTCATTCTACTGCAAAACAAGCGGCCAACATCGCAAAGCTTTCGAGCGCTAAAAAATTATTGCTCGGGCATTTCTCTGCACGCTACGGAAATTTAGATCAATTTGTAGTGGAAGCTAAAGAAGTGTTTGATAATTGCGCGCTTGCCATTGAGGGGAAGATCATTCAGGTGGAGCATTCTTCTTAATCACTAATTATTCGAAATCAATTTTCAATTAACCAATATGTCACCCCTAAAGGGGTTTCATGATACTTTGGTTTATTGGTTTTTACCAATATTTGATCCCTAGCGGGATCAGTCCCGTAGGGACAACATATTGGTAAAGAAAATAGTTGAAGTTGAAAAAAAGCCCTGTAGGGGCCGACATATTGGCTATACACTCTTCAGTATAAACTTCCTTAAAAAACTCACTGCCGCATTTGCCGTCATCACAATATTACGCTGACGATTCTCTCCAAATTGAAATGATTTTGCCAATGTTTTTTTACCATCACTCACAGCGATCCAAACAAATCCAACAGGTTTATCGGGCGTTCCTCCACCGGGGCCTGCAATTCCACTAATTGAAATAGAAAAATCAGATCTTAATTTTGCGCGAACATTTTCTGCAAGAGCGATCACACATTCTTTACTTACAGCGCCATGTTTTTCAAAAACAGCTTTATCTACATTTAAAAGTTCGTGTTTTGCATCGTTGGTATAAGGAACAATTCCTCCTTTAAATATTTCTGAACTTCCTGCAATTGCAGTAAACAACGAAGACACATAACCACCGGTACAACTCTCGGCAATGGCAAGCGTTTGTTTTCTTTCTTTTAGTAGATCACAGGTTATTTTTTCGATGGTAGGCATTTCCTCGCCATAATTCTCGAATCCATAAACATGGTCTTTAATGATCGGAATTACTTTTTCAATTTCACTCTCTACAGCTTCCCTTATTTTCTTCTCGTTATCTCCACTTGTAGATAATCGTAATCGCACCATTCCGGGTTGTGGTAAATAAGCTAACTTAATATTACTTGCGGCTAATCCATCTTCCCACTTTTCTATCAATTCTGCTAAAGTGCTCTCTCCGATTCCCTGAGTTAAAACTGTTTTATGATAAATATGTGGTAATTTAAATTCTGCTTTTATTGCCGGAAGGATCTCAGCGATCATCATCTCCTTCATTTCATAAGGCACTCCGGGCATTGAGATAAAATGCACATTATTT
>CAYYUS010000102.1:0-7497 GCA_964474925.1 uncultured Akkermansia sp.
TTAGAGGAAAATCCAAAGGACTGCCCAAAGAACAATAGCAAGAACATAATGCCCGCAATTAAAGCGCCGGAAATATACCAAGGCCAGGGTTGTTGAATAAATTCTAACATACTTATTTTATATGAAATGAAATAATAGGTTTAAATAAATGATTTACTAATTTTTCGGTTGCACTTGTATGGAACAAACCACCTTTACCGTGCGTACCAATGCAAACAACATCCATTTCGTGCATTTGATTGAAATGAACAACGCCATTCTCAATATCCTTGTCAATTAAAAAATGTTTATCATAATTGCTGATTGAATTTTCCGCTGCAAACTTATCCATTGATATTTCGATGGCAGCTTTTTCACTCTCGCTGAAAATGATCTGCAGAAAATGGGTTTTAGTATTGAAGGCAGTGATCAATTTATGCAATAAAGACAAATTCTCTTTTCTTACAGTCCTGAAATCGTGTACTAACAAGATATTCTCTATTACAAGATCAGATCGATCGCACATGAGAGATAACAAAGGAACTTGTGATTGGCGGCTAATGATCTGTGTTTCTGATCCTGATAATTTTTCTTTTAAACCCCAGGCGCCTTTTGTGCCCATTACAATAAGATCAAAGCCATTTGCCTTTGAAAAAGAAACGATCTTATCGGTTAGTTTTCCTAATTCCAAATGCACATTTATATCATTCCCATAAATAGTTTTAATATTATTAAGCTTTCGTAAAGCGATCTCTTTTTGTGAAACCACAAAATCAATACTAATCTCCCCACAGGTTTGAATGTTGCCATTCTTATCCATGCTCACGGTATCGGGCACACTTAAAACATGCAAGAAATGAATTTCCACCGGGATCTTTTCTTCCAGCTTTTTTACCATGAGGTAAGCGTACTCAGCTTGTACCGAAAAATCGGTTGGTATCAATACTTTTAATGATGTCATTTTATTTAAGATATTGTTTTACGTTTTGCCAACTTCCGCCATTCACCACATTGGTTAAGCCTTTAGCTTCCAAAGTTCTTTTTGCCATGCCACTTCGGTTACCGCTTCGACAACACACAATAACATGTTTCATTTTTTTAAGTTTATCGGCTTGTGAAGCAATTTGTTCCAATGGAATATTAACCGAACCCTTTGCATGTCCGCCTGTAAATTCGGCGCGACTTCTTACATCCACAATTGCAGCTCCATCGGCTAACAAAGCAGCCAGATCTACCGACTGCGGATTGAATAATTTTTTTAATAGTGATAACATAGTTTTGTTTTTTACAAATTTACGAAGGGAAAAAGGGTTGTAACGGTTACAAAAGTTACATTGAGCTTAATTTATAAGGTCAATTTGAAAAAAGGAAAAAGTATCTAGCTTTGAACCATCAAGTGAATACAAATAAGACTAAATGGCAAGGCAAAAAAAGTTAATTATTGTTTAATTAATTTAACTGTGCCTCTATTTACTTTTGTATATACATTAAGATAATAAACACCTTGACTTAATTCTTTGGTATCAATTTCAATTTCCTTTGCATAGTTAAGATCTATATCATTTACTGTTCGTACATCCTTACCTAAAGCATCGGTTAACTTATATCCTAAAATTGGATCCTTATCATCCACTTTTATTACCCACGAAGATGAAGCAGGATTTGGATATGCTTTTATTGAGGTTTTTGAAGTGCTATTCTTCTTAATATCGGTAAGATAATCCCAAACTAAAAATTGTCCCATCATTCCTTCATCCTCATGAACTAACATATGGCAATGGTACATGTAAGGGGTCATGTGATCAGTAAAGTCATCAAATTTTGCAATGAACTTTACAGTTTGTTGAGCCGGCACAACCACCACATCTTTTTTGCCGGCCATATTTGCAGGTGGTGCCGATCCATTAATATCTAAAATATAAAATTGCACATCATGAATATGAAATGGATGTGCAATGGCTGTATTATTTGTAAGATTCCAAACTTCTATGTTATTAAATGGCACGGTATCATTGATCATCATCATGTCAAACGACATTCCATCGATCACAAATGGTCCATTCAATCCTCCTCCCGGCCCCATTACTTTTGGGGAAAATGTTTTGGTGCGCGTTTTATTTGCTTGTGAAGCCAAAAATGGAGTTACAACTGTTAAGGAAGAAGGCATTGTTGTTACAGCAGATGCTGTAGGCGCCACAACATTGATCTTTAAAATAGTATTATCAGTTCCATTGAAAGCATTGCTGCTGTAATTTGGAATTGTTCCCATTCCCATGGCTGCAGGATTTGTAGCACCATAATAACCATTAGGAAGTTGCGAACCGTAATTGGTTAAATAAATGGTTTGAGTTTGCAAAGCTGTTAGATCTAAAAGGATCTCGGCTCTTTCGCCTGGCGCTAAACGCAAGCGTGTCATTGAAACTGGCGCCGACAACAATCCACCATCGGATGCAATTTGGTAAAACGTTGCATTATTACTAAAACCAAAATTGAACAAACGCATAGTAGCAGCATTTATTAATCGCAAACGCACCACTTGCGCCGGTAAATTTGTATATGGATTTTTTGTTCCGTTGATCAATACTACACTATCAACTGCCGATAACGCATCAAATTGTTTGTTCACATCAAACGCTCTGGTTTGTACAACTAATGGAATATCATCAACACCGTAAGTGCGCGGTAAAGTTAATGCTGCTTCAATAGGATCCTTAACAATTATCAAACCCGCTTCGCCCTTTGTTACTTGCGCCGCGGTGTTCATATGCAAATGCGAATGATACCAAAACATGGCCGCATCGTCGCGCACTTTAAATTTGGGCGTCCACGTAGTTGCCGGTGGAATTACCGTATGCGGTCCTCCATCATTTTTAGGAGAAACGTGCATCCCATGCCAATGAATGGTGGTAGTATCTAATAAAGTATTTGTTACGTTTATGTGAACCGAATCGCCTTTATTTAATATCAATGTAGGCCCTAAATAATTATACGCGTTAAAGCCAATACTGTTGGTGGAAAAGCCCGGGTAAAAGGACATTGTTCCTGTGTGTATTGACAGATTAATATTTGTACCCGTTAAAGTAGATGGGATAGCTAAGGAATTTGAGAATGCTTGAGAAAAAGCTGAATTTGCAATTAGGAATAAACCTAATGCTGTTAGTAGAGTTCTTTTCATAGGGATAAATATAGTAAATAAACAAAAAGCGCAGCGTAACATTTGTTACACTGCGCTTGATACTGTTAAATTCTTAGTTCGGGCAAGTGGCGTTTTGCCAAGGGCCTTTGTTCTCGATGTTTTTCAAGCCTGCTTGTTCAAGGATCCTTTTAGCCACACCTGCACGGTTGCCACTTCGGCAAACCAATACAATGTGATCGTACTTTTTAAGATCTTCTACTTTATCCTGGATCTCATCCAAAGGATAATTTACAGAACAATCGGCATGTCCGTCGAACTCCCACTCTTCGGGACTTCTTACGTCTACTATTATTTCTTTATTTTTCATGACTTCATTTTTTTGTGGTTCAACTTCTTGTTTACTATTTGTTTGAGATTGGCAATTGCTTAACAGTATAAGCGAGAACGTTACCGTTAACATCAACATCCCATTTTTCTTTTTCATTTGCATTACTTTTGTAATTTACTTTGGCAAACGTAATCGGTTTTAGGCACAGTTGTTTCTGCAATAGATTTAAATCCGCCTTCTACTTCTTTAAAATTATGTACGCCACGCGATTTTAAAATACTTGCGGCTATCATACTTCTGTATCCTCCTGCACAGTGAATGTAAAACGGCTTGTTTGCATCCATGTCTACAAACCAACTATTTATTTGATCTAAAGGTTTATTGAACGCTTCTTCCACATGTTCTGCGCGATACTCACTTTCTCTTCGCACATCAATCACAGTGCTCGACTTTGCATCAAACTCCTTGGCAAATTGCGATGCAGGGATACGATCAACTGTATCTGTCTCTTTTCCGTTTGCTTTCCAAGCTTCAAAACCGCCTTCTAAATGTCCAAGTATATTATCAAAACCTACCCTGCTTAATCGTGTCACAACTTCCTCTTCCATACCAAGCGGTGCAATAATTAATAGAGATTGTTTTACATCCTTTACTAAAGCACCAACCCAAGGAGCGAAATCGCCATTGATACCTATACTAATTGAACGCGGAATAAATCCATTTGCAAAATCGGCTGCAGGGCGTGTATCTAAAACAATAGCATCGGTAACTTCTGCCGCGGCTTCAAACGCATCCGGGTTTAGGGCTCTCATTCCATTGCTTAATACTTTATCAAAACTCTCGTATCCCTTTTTGTTCATGGCAACGTTCATTGGAAAATAAGCCGGAGGAGGTAATAAACCATCGGTAACCGCTTTGATGAATTCCTCTTTATTTGATTGATTCAATGCGTAATTCATTTTCTTTTGATTACCTAAAGTGTCTACGGTTTCCTTCATCATATTTTTTCCGCAAGCGCTTCCGGCACCGTGAGCAGGATATACTGTAACGTCATCTGCTAAGGGCATTATTTTTTTGGTTAATGAGTCGTAAAGCAAGCCTGCTAACTCTTCTTGCGTCATAGATGCTGCTTTTTGAGCAAGATCAGGACGGCCAACATCTCCTAAGAACAAAGTATCACCGCTAAATAAAGCCGTATCCTTTCCATTCTCATCTCTTAATAAAAAGCAAGAGCTTTCCATAGTATGACCAGGAGTATGCAACACTTTAATTGTAACATCGCCTAATTTAAATTCGTCGCCATCTAAAGCAATGATCGATTTGAATTCAGGATTTGCTGTTGGTCCGTACACAATTGGCGCTTCGGTTTTTTTGCTTAGATCTAAATGCCCCGAAACAAAATCGGCGTGAAAATGTGTTTCAAAAATATATTTGATCTTAACGCCATCCTTTGCGGCGCGATCGATATAGGGTTGAACTTCGCGTAAGGGATCAATAATTGCCGCTTCGCCATTTGATGTGATGTAATATGCGCCTTGCGCTAAACATCCGGTGTATATTTGTTCTACTTTCATTACGTTTGTTTTTTATAGTTAATGTTGCTTGATTTACTTGTACAAAGTTAGGGTGTTGATTGAAGAAAGAATGTAACAGGAGTTACACACGTTGTTGAAATGTAACAGGAGTTACACTAGTGGCCGCCGCCCGTTTTGAGAAATAATTCGTTTACGATAATGTAAATACCCATTACCAATACAAACCAACCGAAACCTTTTTTGAGTTTGTTACCGTCGATCTTTTTAGATAAGGCATTCCCCACAAAAATTCCTGCGATGGCTAAAGCTGTAACGATCATTAATAATTTCCAATCCATATTGGAAGCATGTGTAGAAATATCGCCCATAAAACCAATCAACGATTTGGCGGCAATGATCAATAAAGAGGTGCCAACTGCCATCTTCATTGGGAGCTTACTTAACATTACTAATGCGGGGATAATTAAAAATCCACCGCCTGCACCAACTAATCCGGTTAATACACCAACAACTAAACCCTCTACAATGATCATTGGATAGTTGAATTTTTGTTCTTCAACTTCGGCTCCATTCGCTTTATCTTTTTTCTCGCGGATCATAGATACTGATGCGGCCACCATCAAAACAGCAAACAACACCATCATTAAAATTGATTTGGTTGCCACAAATTCGCCTAAGTGAAATACTTCGGTAGGAATAGAAGGCACAATGAATTTGCGTGTTGCAAATACAGCAATAATTGAAGGGATACCAAAAACAATGGCGGTTTTAATGCTAATTAATCCTTGTTTGTATTTTGGGAAAGCGCCAACTAAGCTACTTGTTCCAACAATAAAAAGCGAATAGGCAGTGGCCATCATAGGCTCCACACCAAATAAATAAACTAATACAGGAACAGTGAGTATAGATCCGCCGCCGCCAATAAGTCCAAGTGATATGCCAATAATAATTGAAGATATGTAACCAATAATTTCCATTTTTCTATTTTATGACCACAAAGTTAGGATGCGTATTGCCATTTAACGGTTACAATTGTTACAGATGTTTACAAACGCAAACATATTTGCTAAATATAGCAAATGCTGAGTTAAGAAAAAATGTAATAGGAAGAAGTATTGAAGAACTTTAACGGAGTTACCGTTTTATGTCTTCTCAGATCAGTTGCTATTGAAAATGAAAATGCGTAGCCACCTATTCATCCCCTATCCTTAGAGACAAGAAATAAGATCAAAAAATTTAATTAACCGGAGTATAAACCACCACCCTGAATGTTACCTGGCCTGGTGATGAAGGCGGCACCCCGTGGATCCTTGAATATTCTAAATGAAGCGTTTCAAATTCTATGCTTTGATGCATCACAATATCACCAACTAAGTAAGGCAAGTTCCACCATTGCGTTCCCAATTTCATATATACTTCAACCTCTCCTTTTGATATCACATCGTTTGTGATCTCAGGAAAATACACGTTGGTTGAATAAAATCCTAAATTATTAACCCAAGAAGAAGCTTGCACTGTAAAAG
This sequence comes from uncultured Akkermansia sp., assembly GCA_964474925.1. Taxonomy (GTDB): domain Bacteria; phylum Bacteroidota; class Bacteroidia; order B-17B0; family Aurantibacillaceae; genus Aurantibacillus. Next base: position 6,502 of record CAYYUS010000102.1, read on the forward strand.
TTCGTTCAGATTTTTTTAGATTTCCGTTGCCGCCATTTGTGCCGGGGTCGCCTTTTGGTCCTGCTACATCTTTTTTACAAGAACTAAACGAAAGTAAAAGAAATGGTATAGCAAATAAAAGTGTTTTTATATTTGAATTTCTCATGATTGAAGGTGTGTTTATCTTACTTAACAATTGCTCTTATATTTTCAATTTGCAGATGCGTTCCATCATTGGAAAATGGATCGGCATTTTTTTGCGCCTCAGAAACAATAACCATCCTGTATCTATCAGTTGGAGGTGGTGTTCCCGGCAAGCCGCCTTCGATATTAATATAATTCAAATATAAATTACCTACGTCGAAACCAAACTGTGTGAAAAGATCTGATGTGGCGATAGGTAATTCGGACCATACTGTGCCGGTTTGCCTATACACTTTTACGCCTCCTTTATCAACTACTGCTTGGGTAAGTGTTGGAAAGCTAATTGTTACTTTAAAACATTCTGCAGCCGTATCAGCAACCCACGAACTGCTATTAACTATGAACGTATTTGTAGAAACTATAGTTGCGTTTCCGCCAATTCCGTTCGTACCAGGATCCCCTTTAGGACCTTGAATTTCTTCTTTTTTACAGGCAGTAACTAAAATACCAAAAGCGCATATGAGCGCCGCCATTAATTTGATAAGAGATGTCGTTTTATTCATATAAATGATTTTATGAAGGTTAAATGTTCTGAGGGGTGTTAAACAATAATTAGGCCAAAATTCGTTAAAATCTGAATTTTTTGAGTGTAAACGCAAAATGTAATTTTTCAGAAAAGAGATTCTATTTGACTTATTCCAACTCTTCGTTTAATTATCCTGTATCCTTTTAACTTTTTTTTGGTTTATAGTGCTGAACTTTTAGAACAACCATGTATATCACCTTTAAAACAAACTGTACATTTAACCAATCCCACGGCTCTCTATGACCAAAATCTACTCCTTACTTATCGCACTCTGTATTGGTTTAAAT
>CAYYUS010000103.1:0-7492 GCA_964474925.1 uncultured Akkermansia sp.
TAAACTGATCTCTGCTCAACAATATATTGGCAACAGTGTATTTCAAACAGAAGACAGGCAAAGTCAAAAACCACTGATGGGACAGATCTATGAGGCCTATCAAAAAAGGAATTTCAAAGCAGGGGCCATGGATTTTGACGATCTGTTATTCAACACCAATATTTTATTGCGCGATTTTCCGGATATGCTTTTAAAATATCAAAATAAGTTCAAATATATTTTGGTGGATGAGTATCAGGATACAAATTTCTCTCAATACGTTATCATTAAACAATTAGCGGCACGTTTTCAAAACATTTGTGTGGTTGGAGATGACGCCCAAAGTATTTACGCATTTCGTGGGGCCAATATTCAAAACATTTTAAACTTTGAAAGGGATTATCCGGATCTTAAAACGTATAAGCTCGAGCAAAATTACCGTAGTACCAAAGTTATTGTAGAAGCGGCGAATCATATTATTGCCAATAATAAGGACCAATTTAAGAAATTAGTTTTTACTGAGAATGATGAAGGCAGTAAGATAAAAGTAATGAACGCTAACACAGATAGCGAGGAAGGGCAAAAAGTAGCGAACAGTATTTTTGCGGCAAAAAATAATCATCAGTATTTCAATAGAGATTTTGCGATTTTATACCGTACTAACGCACAATCGCGTTCTATGGAAGAAGCGTTGAGACGATTGAATATTCCCTATCGTATTTATGGAGGCATTAGTTTTTATCAGCGTAAAGAGATCAAAGACATTTTAGGTTATTTTAGATTAACCATCAATTCCAACGATGATGCAAGTTTATCGCGGATCATTAATTATCCTTTGCGCGGTATTGGTCAATCAACTGTAGATAAAATTAATGTTGCCGCAGCAGAACATGATATAAGCATGTTTACTGTATGTGAGAATTTAAAAGATTTTAATCTAGGAATCAATGCGGGTATTGCAGCAAAAATTGGTGAGTTTGTTACAAAAATAAAATCCTACAGTTTACAACTCGGCACCAAAGACGCGTACGATCTTGGAAATCATATTGCGGTGAATTGCGGTTTAGTAAAAGAATTGTATTCTGATAAAACGCCTGAAGGTGTAAGTAGATATGAGAACATTCAGGAATTATTGAATGGTTTAAAAGATTTTGTTGAACACGAACGCACGCCGCAAGAAAATGAATTGAATGATCTTATAAAAGAAAGTTTAGCCATTGAAGGTGATACTTTATTTGAACAAAATAAAGAATTGCGCACGCTTGATGAATTTATGCAAGAAATCACTCTACTTACCGATAGAGATACGGAAGATGATGACGAGCGCGAAGCGGATAAAGTTACGATGATGACCATACACGCGGCGAAGGGTTTAGAGTTTAAGAACGTTTACATTGTTGGCTTAGAAGAAAATCTGTTTCCTTCGCAATTAGCATTAAATAGCAGAACAGAATTGGAAGAAGAGCGTCGTTTATTTTACGTGGCTGTAACTCGCGCTGAAATTCAATGCACCTTAAGCTATGCTAACACCCGATATCGCTATGGAAATTTAATTTATTGTGAGGCCAGTCGCTTTATAGATGAGATAGACGAGAAATTCTTAGAGTATGAAGTGATCTCGGGTGCCAAAGCATTTAATGATAATGTATTTGAGAAAATGCGTAACTCCTTTTTTGATTCGCCATCCAAAGAACTTCCAACAAAAGGATCATCGTTTAAAGAGATCAAAAAAGGCATTGATTTTACTCCACCAAAAAAACTCATTAGCGTTAATGCGCGCTTAGGGAATGTAAATACAGGCAAACCCATTGATCTTGCTTTAAATAAAGATCTAAAACTGGGAGATGTGATCTTACACGAGAAGTTTGGAAAAGGCTCTGTGCAAGGCTTGGAGGGCAATTGGCCCGAAACAAAGGCGATCATTCAGTTCGAGAAATTTGGCCAAAAGAGCTTGCTTTTGAAGTATGCTAAGCTTCAAAAAGAGTAGTAAAAAAACACTATTTTTACACAATACCAAGCCTAAATTCACGTTATTTAAGCATTGAAAAAACTCAGCCTATATTTTATATTCCTTTTAAGCTTTATTTCTATTAAAGCACAGGTAGGCGGAAATACCAATTTCAGATTTTTAGATATTCCTATGACAAGTCGCGCTGCCGGAGTTGGCGGCAATAATATGAGTGTTTGGGGAAATGATGTCAATTTGGTTCATTCAAATCCTGCTTTGCTTAATAAATATATGCACAAACAAATTGCAGGCAACTATTGTAATTATGTAAGCAATATGAATTTTGGCTACTTGGCATACGCACATAATTTTGAAAAGGCCGGGATCTTTGGCGCTTCCTTTAATTTTTTCAATTACGGAAAATTTAAAGGTTATGATGAGTTAGGAAATGAAACACGAACATTTAGAGCAAATGATTATTCGCTCAATTTAAATTATGCTATCCATTTGCCGGAGGATACTTCTTTTAATCTAGGTATATGTGTAAAAACAATTCTTTCTCAATACGAAGCGTATACAGCTTTTGCAAATGCAATTGATCTTGGCGCAACGTATCATACCAAAAAGAATTTTGTGATCTCATTGATTGCAAAAAATGTAGGAAAGGTTTGGAAAGAATTCACCCCTACTTCACCCATGAGTCTTCCAAACAATGTACAATTAGGCGTCAGTAAAAAATTAAGCAAAGCTCCTATCCGTTTGATATTTGTATATGATAATTTAATTAAATGGAACATGAAATATGTGAGTCCTATAGACACCGCAGGGCAAAGCAATCCGTTTGACACAAGCAAAGAACCGGAAGACAGTACTAAATTCCAAAAATTCTCTAAGCGTTTTGGAAGCAACACTGATAATTTCTTTAGGCATATGAGTTTTGGGGCAGAATTATCCTTGTCGAAAAATTTTATGATCATGCTAGGATATAACTACCGCCGTCAGCGCGAATTCACCCTACCTGAGCGTAGAGGAGCCAATGGATTATGTTTTGGTTTTCTTGTAAAAGTTAAAAAATTCCAGTTCACCTACTCCTATAATAAAATGGCGTTCGCCGGGGGAAGTAGTATTTTAGGGCTTACATACAAGTTGTGATAGCATTCGCTATCATTTTTTCATCTACCCATTTTTCAGATAATCACTTCATATATTTGATAATCAATGCTTTAAAATTATGCAAAATGTATAATGCAATTTGTATAACACAAAATGTATGATTACCTTTGAGGGGTGAATCCATTTTTAATAAACACCTACATAGCGCCCGAATATTTTTGTGACAGGGAAATTGAAACAAAAACATTGATCACAACTATTCAGAACCAAGGCAATACAGCATTTTTTGCGCAGCGCAGGCTTGGTAAAACTGCGCTTATACAACATACCTTTTACTTACTTCGCAAAAAAAAAACAATATGTATTTATTTGGATATCTACGCAACGTTGAACCTTAAAGAACTCACCAACCAACTGGCTAATGCCATTTACAAGGAGTTTCCGGTTACTAAAAGCATTGGCAAACGTTTTATGGAAGCGATCAAAGTTCTTCGTCCCGTTATAAGTATAGATGAACTATCCGGTGCCCCTGAGCTAAGCCTTGATATCACCCAAACAAAACAGTACGAAAAAACAATCCCACAGTTACTGCAATTTCTTGATGAGCAAAACATAAAAGTAGTGATAGCCATTGATGAGTTTCAGCAAATACTTAGTTACCCCGAAAAGAATATTGAAGCTATACTAAGAACAGCCATACAACAGCTAAAGAACGTAAATTTCATTTTTTGCGGAAGCAACCAACATTTAATGCACCAGATATTCAGAAGTGGTAAAAGTCCATTCTATGCAAGCACCAAAAATATCAATCTACAAAAAATAGATCCCGCTCTATATGGCAAATTCATTAAAAACCATTTTGATCAACATAAATTCAAAATAACGCAAGAGTCCATTGATCTTATCCTTGAGCTTACACATGGGCACACATACTACACTCAACTTCTATGTCACGAAATATTTGCAAGTGGTATAAAGGTCATAAAAACCCAAACGATCTTATTAGCTCTTGGCATTATCCTTATAGACAATCAAGGTACTTACTTCCAGTATCGTAATCTTTTAACATCAGGGCAATGGAATTTATTAAAAGCAATTGCCAAAGAAGAAAAAATAAGTCAACCTTACGCTCAGGATTTCATTTATAAATATCGTTTAGGAAACGCAGCCAGCGTGAAACGTTCCATTGAATCGTTACTCGAAAAAGAAATGGTATTTCATAATATCTCGGAAGCTATACCGTATTATGAGGTTTACGATAAATTCTTAATGCGTTGGTTGCAAAGAAATTAATGGGGTCACCCTCTCAATAGCCCTAATTTACCCCCTATCATTTTTTTATATCTAATACCTAAAATCTGCACTCTAATTGCTATCTTAGACCACTCAATTTTTCTATAACATGTTTACAAAAAAACTACTTTTCGCCATTCCCGTAATTGCTTTATTAAGCTCGTGTGGCGGCAATTCATCAAACAATGAAGCCGGTAAAAACAAAAGCGATTCTCTTTCAAAGTCAGAGCCGTTTGAATACCAAACCGAGCAAGTTGCCGATCTTAGGATACTTCGTTATGAAGTGCCGGGATTTGATAAATTGAGTCTTCAACAAAAAACTTTATTGTACTATTTGTCCGAAGCTGCATTGTGTGGACGTGATATGATGTACGATCAAAATTATAAATACAATTTAACTATTCGTAAAACTATTGAAAATATTGTTAGCACTTATAGTGGCGATAAAAAAGCGGCTGAGTACGATACATTTATGGAATATGCAAAACGCGTTTGGTTCTCAAATGGAATTCACCATCACTATAGCTCCGATAAGATCATTCCTGAGATCACACAAGAGTTTTTTAATACTCTTATAAAAGCTAGTGATGCAAAAGGTTTTCCTGTTATGGATGGAGAAAACGTGGATCAATTTATTACACGCATCACTCCTATTGTTTTCGATCCAAAAATTGCATCTAAAAAAGTAAGCCTTGATTCTAAAGCTGACCTTGTGAAGTCATCTGCTGTAAATTTTTATGAAGGCGTTAGTCAAAAAGAAGCGACTGATTTTTATAAAGATGTAAATAAGGGCAACAAAGAAACTCCTGTAATGACTGGTTTAAATTCCAAACTCATAAAAGTAAATGGAAAAATAGAAGAGCACGTTTGGAAACTCGGCGGAATGTATTCTTCTGCTATCGAGAAGATCATTTATTGGTTAGAGAAAGCCTCGGGCGTTGCCGAAAACGCCGCACAAAAAGATGCCATAGATAAGCTTATTGTATTTTACAAGTCGGGAAGTTTAAAAGATTTTGACACTTACAGTATTGCTTGGGCAAAAGACACAGAATCGGCCATAGATGCTGTAGTTGGTTTTATTGAAGTATATAATGACCCCTTAGGATTTAAAGGAAGTTACGAAGCTGTTATATCTGTAAAAGATATGGAAGCCAGCAAGCGCATTAAATTAATTGGAGATAACGCACAATGGTTTGAAGATAATTCGCCAATAGCGGCCGAGCATAAAAAGAAAAATGTGACCGGTATTGCTGCTAAAGTTATTAACGTAGTGATGGAAGCCGGCGATGCTGCTCCTAGTACACCAATTGGCATTAACTTGCCAAACAATGAATGGATCCGCGAAAATCATGGGTCAAAATCGGTTAACCTTGGAAATATTGTGGAGGCATATGATATGGCCGCCGGTGCTGGTGTTACAAAAGAATTTTATATAAGCGAAGAAATACAGAACAGAATGGCTAAGTGCGCAAGCTTAGCAGATAAATTGCACACCGATATGCATGAAGTAATTGGCCATGCGTCGGGACAAATTGAAAAAGGCATAGAACAACCTGCTAATACTTTAAAAAATTACGCATCGTGTTTGGAAGAGGCACGCGCTGATCTTGTTGCTTTATATTATTTATATGATAAAAAATTAGTCGACCTTGGCGTAATGTCATCTTTAGACTATGGAAAAGCTGCCTATGATGATTATATCACAAGTGGCTTGATCGTTCAATTATCGCGCTTAAAACTTGGAGATAACCTGGAAGAGGCTCACATGCGCAATCGCCAATTAGTGGCAGCCTGGGCATTTGAAAAAGGAGCTAAAGAAAATGTGATCAGCAAAACTGTGAAAGATGGCAAAACTTATTTTGTGGTGAATGATTATGATAAGCTAAGGAAATTATTTGGTGATCTTTTAAAAGAGATCCAGCGCATTAAATCGCAAGGTGATTACAAAGCAGGGCATGATCTGGTAGAAAATTATGGCGTAAAAGTGGATAAGACTTTGCATAAGGAGATATTAGATCGTTATGCTAAACTCAACTTTGCACCATATGCAGGCTTTATTCAACCAAAACTTGTTCCTGTAAAAGAGGGTGATAAGATCACAGATATAAAGATCGAATATCCTAAGGATTTTGCAGAGCAGATGTTATACTACGGTAAGAATTATTCATTTTTACCAGTGATGAACTCTCCTCTTCCGGTGAAGAGTAATTAAGAACGGACTAAAGTTTTGTCGCTTTAAGAAATCTGATATTACCCGATAGATCTTTTTTTAGATCTATCTCTGTAAACAACTTTTTACTTTCAGCATATGTTTTTACATCGTGAGCTGTTAGCGGGTTTAATTCAAAGTACAATTTTCCTTTAGAGCTTAGATTAGTCTCGCAAAGATCAATGATCTTTTTGTAGAAAATGATGGCGTCATTACCATCAACAAACAAAGCCAAATGCGGTTCATGTTTTTTTACATTATCGTGGATCTGATCAGATTCGCTCATTTTAATATAGGGCGGATTGCTAATAATTATATCGTAATGTAAAGTGTTACCTGTGAATTTAAGAATGTTGCCCTTAAAAAAATGCACTTCTGCTTTGTTCCTAATAGCATTTCTTTTAGAAAGAGATAATGCTTCCTCACTAATATCACAAGCTTCTACTTTAGCTTTTGGCAATAAACATTTTAAACTTATCGGAATACATCCACTTCCTGTTCCTAGATCCAAAACACTTCCCGAAAACTCCTTATTCTCTTTATAGATCATCTCCACCAACTCTTCGGTTTCGGGCCTTGGGATAAGAACATGTTCATTTACTTCAAACATATATTTGTAAAAGTAAGCTTCGCCTAACACGTATTGCAAAGGCTTTGCAGTGGCAAGTTCCTTTACAGCATCATAAATTAAAAGTAACTCGCTCTGATTGATCAACTCTTCTTCACGTAATTGCAGATCTTCTCTTTTAAAATTTAAGAAATGCTCAAATACTCTAAACGCTAATTCATCGATCTCGCTTTTGGAATACAATGGAGTTAGTTCCGAGTGAAAAAAAGAGACAAGGTGTTTTACCTTATTGCCGGCTACGCGCATAACTTAGTAACTGATGAGTTTGGCTGAATAGGTTTGTGTTCCGGTTTGAATACGAATAAGTAGTAATCCTTTGTAT
>CAYYUS010000104.1:0-7485 GCA_964474925.1 uncultured Akkermansia sp.
AAAAATTTGAGCTTAACTGAAGAAAGAGCATTTGGCCTCGATACAAGCAGCGTTAAAATAGAAAAGGTGCCCGTTTTAATTGTACCGCCAAAAGATCTTGAATTAAATCGATTAAAATAACATGAAAAATATTGCCCTCATTCTAATATTATCGAACAGTTCAATAATTGCACAAAACGATTCAAGTTCAATTGAAAAAATTCCTTTCGATGGAATGGATCTAAGCTGGCATAATGGAGGAGATCGCCGATTAACTCCTACTCTACAAGGAAAATATTTTACGCCTGTGGTGATGTTAGATGGAAACTGCACTTATTCTTTTAGCGATCCGATTGACAATACCGTTGTTGGTTCAACAGCCTTAGCTAGAAATAACGAAATGCAAGTTTCTGCAGCACATATTGGTGGCGATTTTTATTACGAAGGTGCCAGAGCCCATATTGTAACCCAATTTGGAACACGCTCAATCGTGATACCACGAAATGATTTTAGCCCTTACCGCGGGCAATATCAATTGGCAGATGCTTATCGCTATTTGGCAGAAGCAAATGCCGGATATCATTTTAATGTTCTACACGGAATAAATATTGATGCCGGAATGTTCATGTCATACATTGGATTAAATTCCTATTACCAAGTTGAGAATTGGGAATATCAAGCTTCTTTCACTTCCGATAATACTCCATGGTTCTTTAATGGAATACGCGTTCAGATCTTTTTAAATAAACATCTTAAAATAGAGCCTTGGTTAATTAACGGTTGGCAGAGTTACGGCATGTACAATAAACAGCCCGGATTAGGAGGAAACATTACTTGGTGCCCGAGCGAAAATATTAAATTACTCACTAATAATTATTATGGTGCCGATGCTGCTTTAATTCCCGGCCGCAAACGATTTCATTCCGACAACAGTGTTTTGCTACGATACTTTAATAGACCCAAATCAAAATTCGTTAGCAGAATGGCATTTTCATTTACGGGGGACATCGGTCTTGAAAAAGGCGGAGGTGTTAATGGATTTAAAAGCGATGCAGTAAAAGGTCCTGCACAATTCTTCGCAAGCTTTATGTTTTACAATCGTACGTGGTTTGCTAAAAACAAACTGGCTTGGACGATTGGCGGAGGTTATATGCAAAATCCGGGGCGCTATCTTGTGCTTTATCCAACAGGAGATGCAAGCCCTTTACCAAATCCTACAAACCCAACTGCTAGTTTAGGAACTCATCCGTTTAGCGCAAACCCAGGAGATCAATTTTCTGGCTTTGATTATTCAACAAATATAGATTGGTTACCAAACGAACATATTACATTTAGATTAGAATATGTGCATCGTGAAGCTAACGTGCCATATTTTGCAGGACATGGAGGAGTTACTTCTCCATCAGGTTATCTTACCACAGGAATTAATCCAAACTGGCAGCCAGACCTTGTTAAATTTGAAGACAGAATTATTTTCGCCTTGCTATTTCGCCTTTAGATCCTATTTTCACCTAAGGAGATACCAACCGTTTTACCTAGATTTTACGTTAAATATGATTAACTTTGATTCTTACATTTATAATGATCACTGCAATCATAGTTATTTTTATAATAGGCTATTTATTTATAGCCGTTGAACATTCTATTGGCATTAATAAAGCTGCTTCGGCCTTACTTACAGGTGTTGTATTATGGGTTGTTTATATTTTAAACGCCGGCGCTACTACCGAACAACATAACATCTCCGAAAAACTAACGGAAAATCTGGGTGAGGTTTCGGGAATACTATTTTTTTTGATGGGTGCCATGACCATTGTTGAATTAATAGATGCGCATGATGGCTTTAATATCGTTACTAAACTCATTAAGACAAAAAGTATTTTAAAACTTGCTTGGATCATTTGTATTATCACGTTCTTCTTGTCTGCTGTTCTTGACAATTTAACTACTGCCATTGTAATGACATCTTTGGTTAGAAAGATAGTTCCGCCATCAGAAACCCGATTAAAGTATATTGGATTGATCGTTATATCGGCGAATGCCGGAGGAGCTTGGTCGCCCATTGGTGATGTAACCACGACCATGCTTTGGATAGGCGGTCAAATAACGGCAGCTAATATCATTACAACATTAATTATACCATCTCTTGTTTGTTTAGTTGTTCCTCTATTATTGATCAGCAGAAGTTTAAAAGGAGATCTGCCCGCAACTATCAATACAAATGCCGATACTTTATTAAATCCCAATTTGGAAAAAGAACGGAATATTGTTTTTTATTCAGGGATAGGTGTTTTACTTTTTGTTCCGTTTTTTAAAACCATTACACATCTTCCTCCATTTATGGGTATTTTATTTGGCGTGGGATTACTTTGGATAATAACTAGCATTTTACATAAGAAAAAGAACGAAGAAGAAAAGAGTGTTTACAGCGTGATGCATGCGCTTGAAAAAATTGATACTTCCAGTATCTTATTCTTTTTGGGAATTCTACTTTCCATTTCGGTATTGCAAAACACAGGACTACTAAATGATCTTGCAAATCAACTGAGCAGCACTTTGCGCAACGAAGAATTAATTGCCGTAAGCTTAGGAGTTATTAGCTCGGTGGTAGACAATGTTCCTTTAATTGCAGCTTCAATGGGAATGTACTCACTCGAACAATATCCTACCGATCATTCGTTTTGGCAGTTACTTGCCTTTACAACAGGCACAGGTGGAAGCGCACTTATTATAGGATCGGCGGCAGGAGTTGCGGCAATGGGATTAGAAAAGATCACCTTCATGTGGTATTTAAAAAAGATGAGCTTGCTTGCATTAGCAGGTTTTGCAGCAGGTGTGTTGGTTCTTGTCTTTCTGAATTAGATCATTGATCCTCTGTTCGAAATTTAAAAAGGCTCCCTTTGCGGAGCCTTATTTTAGTTTCATTAAAACATCTTGTAGTTTCTTCATGCCACTCACTGCCGTTTCTTTGATGTGCTCAATATTTTGAATATGCTCTAAATTAAAATCACCCGGATCAACTAACCACTTTGGAATTGTACTTGGGGTGTAATTTACTAGTCCTGCTGCAGGATAAACGTTTAGTGATGTTCCAATTACAGTGAACAGATCGGCTTTACCAACCATATCAATGGCGGGCTCCATCATTGGAACCATTTCGCCAAACCAAACAATATAAGGACGTAACTGCGAGCCTAATTCGCAAGTATCGCCAATTTTAATTTCCCAACTCTTTAAATTATAAATTTTTGAAGAGTCAATAGAACTTTGTGCTTTTACAATTTCACCATGTAAGTGAATCACATTCTTGCTCCCTGCTCTTTCGTGCAAATTATCTACGTTTTGTGTAATAACAGTTACATCAAATGTTTTTTGAAGGTCGGCAATAATTTTATGCGCTTCATTTGGCTGCGCCTCCATTACTTGCTTTCTTCTTTGATTGTAAAATTCTGTAACTAACTTTTGATTCTTTTCCCAAGCTTCTAATGTGGCAACGTCCTCAACCTTGTATTCTTCCCATAAGCCACCACTGTCGCGAAATGTTTTTATCCCGCTTTCGGCGCTCATTCCTGCGCCACTAAATATGATCAGCTTTTTTTTAGACACCTTACAGATTCTCTTTTACAAATTTCAGAATTTTATTGTACACATGGTAACGTGTTGGGCCGCCATAAATGCCATGATTTTTATTTGGATACACCATCATGTCAAATGGAATATTCTTACCAACCATGGCTTTGATCATTTCCATGCTGTTTTGCACATGTACATTATCATCAAATGAACCATGAATTATTAAGAACGGATGTTTGATCTTATCTACAAAATTAACGGGCGAATTTTCTTCGTATCCCTTTTTGTTATCTTTTGGTTTGCGCATAAAACGTTCGGTATAAATATTATCATAATACTTCCAATTGGTTACCGGCGCAACAGCAATGGCTGCTTTAATAAATTCTGCCCCCTTTGTTATCATTAAACAAGCCATATATCCACCGTAACTCCAACCCTGGAAACCAATACGTCCTTTGTCAACGTAAGATTGCTCGCCCAACCATTTTGCAACGTCAATTTGATCAGAGGTTTCGTACTTACCCAAGTGTAAGTATGTGCAATGTTTAAACTGTCTTCCTCTTCCTAAAGTTCCTCTTCCATCCACACAAACCACAATATAACCTTCTTGTGCTAATAATTGATGCCACATAAACTCTGTGCCTTCCCAATTATTATTACACTCATTTGCTCCGGGACCATTATACGCATACATGTAAACAGGATATTTTCTGCCGGCATCAAAGTTCGATGGCTTTATCATAAAACCATTCAACTCGGTTCCTTCGGCGTTCTTTACAGTAAAAAATTCTTTCTTTCCTAAATTATATTCCTTTAGTTTTTCTTTTAAAGCAATATTATTTTCGAGCATTTTAACCGACTTACCCTCTGCATCGCGTAATTCGTAAACCGGCGGTGTATTTGCATCACTCCAAGAGGAAATATAAAATTTAAACCCTGTAATAAATTCAGCATCGTTAAAACCTGTCATTGCACTTAAACGCTTTTTGTTCTTTCCATCCAATTTTACCGAATAAAGATCACGATTAATAGCACCGTTCTCAGTAGACGTATAAAACAAATTTCCTGATTTTGGATCATAACCTTTAAAAGCGATCACGTCCCAAGGACCGCTTGTTAACTGCTTTATCAATTTACCTGTAAGATCATATTCATATAAATGATTATACTCATCGCGCTCGCTTGAAATAATAAATCCTTTATCGCTAACAAAGGTTAGATCATCTGTAACATCCACATAGGTTTTTGCAGAATCTGCGTAGATCACTTTTGCCGAGCCACTTTTTGCATCCACAAAAAGCAATTCTAATTTATTTTGCAAACGATTTAAACGTTGTACAGAAAGGACGCCATCATTATTGGTGAATTGCAAACGCGGAATATAAATATCTGTATTCTCACCAAGATCAACTTTTACCGTTGCATTTGGTAAAAAAGAATTTACATCGTAAACGTGGCAAGTTACAATTGAATTATCCTCACCTGCCTTTGGATATTTGTAATTATACTTTTCAGGATATAATTCGCCTTTGTAGTAATCCATTGTAAAATCCTTCACTTTTGTTTCATCAAATTTTACATAGGCTAAATATTGCGAATTATTACTCCAGCAAAAATAAGCTGCTTTGCTAAATTCCTCTTCGTACACCCAATCTCCCCAGCCATTTTTGATCTTATTCATCGCACCATCTTTTGTTACCGTTATTTCTTTTAACGTAACAAGGTCTTTTATATATAAATTATTATCACGTACAAAAGCTATTTTTCTACCATCGGGCGAAAATGTAGGGAACATGATCTTGCCCGTTTCACTTACAGGAATAGTTGTTTTTTCTTTGATATCAAATACATAATAATCTGCTTTTCCTGAGCGGCGGTAAATGGATTCGTAATTTTCGGTGAACAAAAGTTTACGTTCATCAGGGCTAAATTGATAATCAGAGATCTCTATAGATTTAGCTTGATATTTTACATCCTTGGCGCTTACAAGATCAGCCACCTTAGTTCCATTTTTTATGAGGAATTTTGAGATCTCGTAATACCCATCCTTTTCACTCACATCCGTATAACTTACTCCATCATTCATGGCATTAAAACCTTGAATACCTTTTGCGCCATAGGTACTTTTAGACCAAACGTCTTCCAAAGTAATTCGTTGCGATCTAACATTAAATGATGTTAAGAGAACAAGGATAAGGAGTAGCTTTTTCATAGTATCGGTATTATATTTTATAAATAGTTGCTTATGTATGGGTTTCAAATGTGGGGTATTTGGCATTTATTTTTACCCCGTGAATATAGCTATTTACCCGTAAAATTGATAGTTTTACTCAATATTTGCAAGAAATATCAACAAATACTACCCTTTTAGAAAAATAAATTGTTAGATTAGTAGAAAAATAAGAATCATGCAAAAATATCGCGCTGTAATTATAGATGATGAAGAGGATAGCCGCAGCAATACCAAGAGTATGCTCGAGAATTATTGTCCCGAAATTGAGGTTGTTGGCGAAGCCGCCAATGGCATGGATGGCAAGGTAAAGATCCAGGAATTAAAGCCCCATGTGGTTTTTTTAGATATTAATATGCCGGGTATGAATGGCTTTCAAATGTTGGAAGGTATTTATAACCGTGATTTTTGCGTGATATTTTTAACAGCCTATAGCGAGCACGGAATTACTGCCGTTAAAGCAGGCGCGGTTGACTACCTTTTAAAACCATTAATGCTTAGCGAATTGCAAGGCGCCATTAGGAAAGTAGTGCAGCATTACGAAACTGTGGGTAAAGCTACTCCTGATAAATCAGAAAAAGATAAAAACCTTGTATTAATAAACCACAGTAAAGGATTTACCCTTGTAGATTATAAGGATATTGTTTGGTTAGAAGCCAGTGATAATTACACCAATCTATTCTTGGTTGGTGGTAAAAAAATTGTTGCCAGTAAAACTTTAAAAGAGTTTGAAACCATTTTACCTGATACTATTTTCTTCCGCATCCACCGTTCGGCTTTAATAAACGTAGCTTTTGTAAAAGAATATAGTCACAACGAAGGTGGCGTTATTTTAAGCGAAGGAACTCATGTTACCGTTAGTAAGGCAAGAATACACGAGTTTGCAGATTTTATTAAATCGAAATCAGTTTCTCCTAAATAAGCGGTGCTCCATATGCCATCCAAAAAGGTCTTTTGGCTATGCGTAGTTGTACTCATCAGTCAAATTTACCGTTCGCAAAATTTAAACTTCAATTACTATAAAATTGGAACCGAAGAAGGCATGAATAGCCTTAACGTTTTCAATTTGCAGCAAGATTCCAACGGCTTGATGCACGTAACAACTGATAATGGCGTTTATCTTTACAATGGATATAATTTTTCGCTCATAAAAAACGATCTTCCTAATCCAACCATCCTTTCTTCTTTTATAAAAGATAATTCCACTATTTATCTTTCTACCAATGAAAATGGAATTACCGAAGTAAATTATAAACTAAGAGCACAAAAACAAATTGGGCCACCAAAGCTTAACAGTCCGGTTGACCAAATAATTGTAACCGACCGTTACATGTATATTTTAAGTGCAACCATCCGTTTACAGATCATTGACCTAAAAACAAACGAACTCATTACAGATGCTATAAAAGAAAAAGACAAGGGCAATCAAGCACATTGCATTTACAAAACAAAAGACGGAAGAATATTAGTTGGAAGAAGTGATGGCTTATATGAAATGGAAGGAGTTACTCCAAAAAAATTAGATCTTATTAAAAATTTGCCTGCGTACGCTATTACCGAAAACAATAATGGTGAATTATTGATAGGCTCAGCTTCAAAAATATTTTTTGCCAAAGACGGTAAACTCATAAAAGAAATTGTTCCAACCTACAAAACAAAAACAACAACGTACACTGCCAATGCCTCCCTGTCTTAGCTAGGCT
>CAYYUS010000105.1:0-6740 GCA_964474925.1 uncultured Akkermansia sp.
TGAATATCCTGTTGTACTTTAGGAGTTGCAGTGGCTGTTAACGCCATTACGGGAATATTATCTCCTAACGAATCTATTAGCGGACGTAAACGACGATACTCAGGACGGAAATCATGTCCCCACTCCGAAATACAATGCGCTTCGTCAATTGCAAAGAATGAAATTTTAAATTCTTTGAAGAACGCTAAATTATCTTCCTTAGTTAATGTTTCAGGAGCTACATAAAGTAATTTTGTTTTACCATCGGTAACGTCTTTTTTTACTTTAAGTATATCTGCTTTATTTAACGATGAATTTAAAAAATGTGCAATACCATCTTGGTCGCTAAAACCTCTGATGGCGTCTACCTGATTCTTCATTAAAGCAATTAATGGCGAAACTATGATAGCAGTTCCTTCATTTAATATGGCAGGTAACTGGTAGCATAAGCTTTTTCCACCACCGGTTGGCATTATTACAAACGTATCCTTACTAGCTAGTATGCTTTTAACGATCTTTTCTTGAGTTCCTTTAAACTTGTCAAAGCCAAAAAAGCTTTTTAGTGATTCTATTAATTCTGGTGTTCCTACTTCGGCAATCATGTGTGCGGGTGATTAAAATGTATGTCTTGGTGAGTGAATAATTTATGTCTCTCCTATAAAGTTATACAAAAAAATTTGAATAAAACAAAACAATTATCTGTATCGCATCCATTTTTAGATGATTTCTTTAAAATGGCAGACGGAGGAAAAGTTAAAACCTAAAAATTAGGACTCATTTGCCTAAAATGCTTTAGAACGAAAATGAGTGAAAAAAGCGAGATTGCAATGTAGATGTAAAACATAACGCCGGTCTCGTTGATAAGAATATTGAAGTAGATCTTACAAAAGAACACCATTACAAACCCTAAAGCACCCCATTGCTTAAAATGCCATAATCCTACAAAAGAAATAAACTGAAATGCAATGATGGCCCCATAAACAGCAGGCGTGAACATGCCTATCTTTTTAATACTAGGTGAGAACACTTGGGGAAATGAGATCAGAACCAGTATAAAACCGATGATACAAATTACGCTTATGGATTTTGGCCTCATTAATTACTTCGTATTGCTTCTACCGGATCTAATTGCGAAGCGCCATAAGCGGGAATAAATCCGCTAATAACTCCTATCAAGATCGATATGGTAAATCCTAAAAATATATTAGTTGGCGAAAGCGTGATATCTATTGGGATAGCGTCTTTTCCCACAACAGTAATAAGATAAGTTAATAATAAACCGATGGCTCCTCCAACCAAACTCAACAAAACGCTTTCGGTTAAGAACTGAATGAGTATGAAATAATTTTTTGCACCTAAACTTTTTTGAATGCCAATAATGTTTGTTCGTTCTCTAACAGAAACAAACATGATGTTGGCAATTCCAAATCCTCCAACTAAAATAGAAAATCCTCCAATGATCCAACCCGCAGTTCCAATTACAGCAAACATCATATCAAAACCTTGGCTTAACAAACTAATTTCATTGAGTGCAAAATTTTGATCAGCATAAGGTTTTAAGCGGCGCACAGATCGCATAATGCCCATTAACTCATCACTCATTTCTCCATTGGTAATTCCCGGTTTTGCTTTGGCCATTATAAATGGATCTGCATTCTCCGACTTCACATCTAAAAATCTTCGTCCAAAATTATAAGGCACCATTACTTGAGTATCCATACTAGGGCCTAACATGCTTTCGCCTTCTTTCTTCACAATACCAATTACAGAACACTTGTAGCCATTTATTTTTATGTCTTTTCCAATAGGATCTTCATTTGGAAAAAGCCCTTCCGCTACTTGAGATCCAATAATAGCCACAGCATAACCCGCATCTGTTTCAGCAGTTGTAAAATATCTTCCTTCGGCAAGGTCAAAGCTTTTTATCTTATTATAATCTTGTGAAATACCAGCGATAATTACTCTTTCAATACTATTTGAGCCATGCTTCACGGTTTTTCTCTGCCCCATTCTAAATGCTAAAGCAGTTGTTGTTTTACTATATTTTTGGAGCTCCTCGAGCTCTTCGTATTTTGGTAAAGGCCTATTCATGTATTTCCACCAAGGATAATCCTCACCAAAACTCCATGGCCATTTTTGAACATAGATCACATTACTTCCAAGCGACTGCACCGATGATCGGATATTATTTTCTAAACTATCAACAATGGTGAAGACTAAAATGATGGCAAAGATGCCAATGGTAATTCCCAGCAAGCTTAAAAATGATCTAAGCTTATTACCCACAAGTGCCTGCCAGGCAAACAATACACTCTCTTTAAAAAGCAGGAAGATCATGAGGTTTAGATTTGTGTTGAAGTTACTAACTATAATCTGTTTCATGTTAGTTTGTTAGCGAGTTATTTGACCGCCTGTGGATTAGTGGTAAGAAATTATTGCTAATTTTGAGGCGTTAAAAACCTATCATGAAGAAAATAATCAATACACCCAATGCACCGGCACCAATTGGTCCGTATAACCAAGCATTGATAGTTGGCGATACTGTTTACTTAAGCGGTACCATCGCTATGGATCTTCAAAGCAAGCAATTGATCAAGGCTCCTATTAAAGAGGAAACCAAGATCGTAATGGATTACATTGGCGAGATCTTAAAAGCGGCAGGATGCACATTTGATAACGTGGTAAAATCAACCATTTTTTTAAACGACATCAATAATTTTGTTCATGTGAACGAGATCTATGCAAGTTACTTCAAAAACGACTTCCCTACCAGGGCTACTATACAGGCTGCAAGGCTTCCAAAAGACGCTAACGTTGAGATAAGCGTTGAGGCTAAATTGTTTTAAGGGCGTTTTAGGGCTTTTGGCCTAAAATTTAACACTTTTTTTGGTTTTTTCGGTTTTTTGTCTATCTTTACTATACTAAACTAGACGAGAAATTATGAACATTTTTGTAAGTAACATCAGCTTTAAGGTGCGTGAACAGGCCTTATCTGAATTATTTTCAACCTACGGTGAAGTAACCAGTGTGAGAATAATTAAGGACAAAGAAACCAAACGCAGCAAAGGCTACGGTTTTGTAGAAATGGCAAATGACGATGAAGCAAATGCCGCTATCAATGCTCTTAACGGTACTTCTCATTTTGAGAGAGCCATTGTAGTTGCCGAAGCAAAAGGCAAAAAAGAATCTTCTCCAAATTCAGAAAACAACTCAGAAGCAGGATATTAAGTAAGATCTGCTCTTATAATACTTTAACCCGATCATCAATAGTTGAATAATTCACTATAAATGATCGGGTTTTTTATTTGCACTAATATCTAGTCACTCAAGACAAGAAGAGTTTTCAACACTTTCTAAAACCAAGTCAGTGATTTACTATCTTTAAGGTCCCTATTTGATAGCTAAGTGATACCTCGCGATACCGTTGATAAAATAATTGAAGCAGCACGAGTTGAAGAAGTGTTAGGTGAATTTATCACTTTAAAAAAACGAGGCGCTAACCTTTTGGGTTTATGCCCTTTTCACGGCGAGAAAACACCTTCCTTTACCGTTTCGCCCGTAAAAGGTATCTACAAATGTTTTGGATGTGGCAAGGCTGGAAACAGCGTTAATTTCATTATGGAGCATTTGAGTCTTTCTTACCCGGAGGCTTTAAAATGGCTTGCCCGTAAATATGCCATTGAGGTAATTGAGAAGGAAATTACTCCCGAAGAAAAAGAAAGATTAGACGAACGCGAGAGTATGCTTATTGTAATGCAATATGCCGCAAGGTATTTTGTAGATAATATGAATAATACCGATGAAGGTCGCTCTATGGGTTTAGGTTATTTTATTGAAAGAGGTTTACGTCCTGATATCATTCAAAAATTTCAAATTGGTTATAGCTTAGAAGATCGCCGCGCATTTACAAACGATGCTATAAAAGCCGGATACGCCCCAAAATATTTGGCCAAAACCGGTATGAGTATTTTAAGTAATACTTACGTTGAAGGAAATGATATCAAGCAAGCTGATGTGTTTGATCGTTACGCAGGCCGCGTGATGTTCCCAATTACCGATGAAGGCGGACGCGTGGTTGCTTTTGGCGGAAGAACGTTATCAACCGAAAAGAAAGTTGCAAAATATATTAATAGCCCTGAAACTGATATTTACCACAAAAGCCGCGTGCTTTATGGTTTATCATTGGCAAAAAAATCTATCCAACAAAAAAATGTTTGCTATTTGGTAGAAGGTTACATGGATGTAATTGCCATGCACCAAGCAGGAATTGAAAATGTAGTAGCAAGTAGCGGAACAAGTTTAACCATTGAGCAAATAAAAGCCATTCATCGTTTTACACCAAACATTGTGGTATTGTATGATGGTGATGAAGCAGGACAAAAAGCAAGTGATAGAGCAATTCCTTTATTGTTAGAAGAAGGAATGAATGTGAAGTTGTTGATGTTCCCGGATAACCATGATCCGGATTCGTACAGCAGATTAGTTACCGCCGAAGAGTTTGCCGTTTATTTAGAAAAGAACGCGCAGGATTTTTTGATCTACAAAGCACGAAAATTAAGTGCAGAGACAAAGAATGACCCGATCAAGAAAGCAACAGTCATAAAAGATCTGGTTGCCAACATCGCATTAATTCCTGATACCATTATTCGCAGTGTGTATGTAAAAGAATGTTCTAACATCATGGAGATGGAAGAGCAGATCCTTCAAACCGAAGTAAATAAACTGCGAAGAAAAATTGGGGATAAAGGAAAAAGCAATTACGAGCAAGTTGCAGAAACTCCAGAACTCAATGAACTTTTGGGATTGCCAAAAGAAAAAGAAGTTGAAGAGATCATTCGTTTTGAAGAAAAAGAATTACTTCGATTAATGATGAACTATGGAAATATATTAATTGATGTTGAGGGCGAAGACGAAGATAAAGTAAAGCATAGCATTGAAATGACCATTGACGAATTCATTATTATGGAACTTTGCCGTGATGAAATTGATTTTGAAGATCCTATTCATCAACTGATCATGGATGAGTTTATGCACGAAATTTCGAACGAGCGCTTGCCCCTACTCAACTATTTTGTGCAACATCAAAATCCTGCCATTAGTACTTTTGCTATTAGCAACGCGCAAATAAATTATGCTTTAAGCGAAAAATGGGGACGTTTTGGTGTGATCATCACCGACGAGAAGAACGAAGTAAAAAAATCGGCCGAACATTTTTTGTTTAGCTTAAAAGATAAAAAGTTGAATACATTCATACTTGATCTGAAAGAACAACTAAAGGAACAGGAACATGATGAGGTTATGAAAACTCAGGAAAAGATCATGAATTTGGAGCAAAATAAAAAGCGCATTAATAAATTGTTGGGTAGGATAATCATAAAGTAACAGCAATCATTAAAAGAAGTACATTTTTTTTACGAGGAACCAATATGTCGCCCCTAAAGGGGCTTTTTTTATTTGGTTGTAGGTGTTATTACCGATTTTTAGTCCCTACGGGACTAATATTCCAGTTAAAGAAAATGATCCCGTAGGGATCAAATATTGGTAAAAATAAACTCTTGATTAATAAAACCCCTTTAGGGGTGATATATTGATACTGGAAATTACTTACTGTACCTTTTCCTTCTTCCCTTTAAACAGATACTTCCTTTGATTAAAATTATAACTCAAGGAAGCTAAAAATCTCCCCACTGATCGTAATTCGCCACTTTGGGTATGCTGATGAAATGTTTTTTGAGCACCAATGCTTAATCCAATATTCTTGTAGTAAACATCCATTCCTAAACCACACATGAACTCATTCATCTCTGTTCCGGTTTGCAATACGTTGTGAATGTATAAACCATTGGTTCGTTCATAATACGAATTAATTGAAGGCATGAACATCCAGTTTTTCTTTTTGTAACGAAAAAAGAACGATGCAAAGTTAGTAAAGCTATTACCTATCTGCTCTTTGTAAAAATTCTTACCATTCAGTTTGTAATTCGTTGTGGTAGATAACCCAACCATTTTATACGCGATCATATACGTTGTGTAAAAAAAATAATCCACACTCCCTGTTCCGGGTTGCATTAAAAAAGGCAAACGCATATCGTTCTCGTCTTTTGCATAGTAATTTCCAGAAGGTAATTTTACTCCTGCACCAACTATCCATCGCATTCTAAGATCAGCTTCTGTTTTAGGGCGAATGAGATGATATCCAACAAAAAAATGCGGATCACCCAAACCGGTATGACTCAATTTTACCGAGTCGGCCTTGCTTTTATTATTTACAACCGAAGCAAATACATTCAGTTCGATTCGCGGATGAATAAAATATTTTGTGCGCAATTCAAATATCTTAAAGCTTTCGTAATCGGCACTGGAATAATTTTTTGTAAGAAGTGTATCCTCACTACCGCCATGTGTAGTTTTATAAGCCCCTGCAGGAAAATAGCGCGAATGTGATTGATAATTTCTATAACCATTAAACACACGATATCGGTGCATAAAAGCAATGCTACTTTGATTGTCGTAAGGAACAACACCCATAAAACAGCCGCAAATATCGCAGGCTAAGGCCGTATTAATTGAAAGAAAAGAAAAAAGTATTAAAATGAATTTTCTCACAAAGCTTAATTGTGTACATGCTCAAACGAAAAGCTTTGCGCATAATTATCCGCTATCTTTTTTGCGTTTGTACCGGGCGACATTATTGTATTCATGCTGGCAAATGCAACTGTACCACCCGCGCCATAAAACCATTTTGCAAGATCGCTGTTTAA
>CAYYUS010000105.1:6750-7478 GCA_964474925.1 uncultured Akkermansia sp.
GTGCCCGCGGTTACATTAGCTGTTGAACTTCCAAAACTAATATTAGCAGTACGTATAGAACTATTTGGTGTTGTAAAACCTCCTATATGGAAAGTAACGGTTTGTCCGCCTGCAGGTGATTGAGGAGATGTTGCTTCTAGTTTTGCAAAAATATATCCTGTGCTCCAACTCCAAAACATATCTGAAACGGCAAGGTCACCACTTTGTGCGCCCGAAACATTGCGTGTGGAGTCGACGCCGATCATAAATTGAATAGCTTTATAATTTGCGATCGGAATTCCACTCATGGTGAAAACATTTTTACCTGCTACATTGTGGTTTACTTTATAATAAGAATTTGGAACTGAATATGTGCTGTTATCACTCTTAGTAAGCACTATATTACTTACATAATATCGAAAAATATTAACCTTGAACGTGTCGGTATTTACATTAACGTACTTTTTGGTATCAAATACCAGTGCGCTATCACCCACCTTAGGCTCGAACTCAATTTTCATAGAACCTGTGGTTGGTTGAGGTGTAGGCGTTGGTTCCGGTTCAACTGGATCTTTTTTACAAGCAATAAATGCTATGGTAACTAAGGAAGCTAAAAGTATTTTTTTCATGTAATAAAATTAGTGATTTTTTTGATGCCCGCATTCAATTTTTTTTGCCACGGAGACACGGAGGCACGGAGGATTTTTAACTAAATATGCGCTAATGCATTAAACTTTGCGTCTCCGTGC
>CAYYUS010000106.1:0-7379 GCA_964474925.1 uncultured Akkermansia sp.
AGAGGAAATTTTGAAACTAACAGGAGCAAACCAAAAGTTGATATCTAAACCACTTCCAAAAGATGATCCAAAACAACGCCGACCAGATATCACGCTTGCAAAAAAGATATTGAATTGGGAACCTAAAATAAATAGGGCCGAAGGTTTAAAGATCACATTCAACTATTTTAAAACGTTAACAAAAGATGATCTCAATAAAGTGGAACATCGTAAATTTAGTTAATGGAACCAGTTTTTTTTGAGAGCCCGGTTGCGCGTTTAAGTTATTTCCCAGATCAAACTTTTTTGAATGTAGAAGTAAAGGGTGATGGTGATTTTAGTTTAGCAAATACCGAGGATACATTTCAAGCTATAAGCAAAGTAAAAGGCGAACAGAAGATCTATATTCTTATTGATGCGCGCCCAATTTCTTATGATTATATTCCTAAAGAAACGTTGGCTTTTTTGGCGAACAACTCCTACGTAAAGTATCAAATAAAATTGGCTATCCTCATTAATAATCCCGGGTTGCATTTATTAAGTAATTTTTATTTGAAATTCTTTAAACCAAAAACAAATACCAAAGTTTTTAAAACCAGATCTTCTGCTTTAACATGGTTGGATATTAAGGACCAAAAAGGCATTATTAAAACTCTTGAATCTACATTACAACATACAAATTAAAGGTAGGGTTCACGGGGTTCGTTACCGTGCTACCGCTCAGGCAAAAGCTCATGAACTGAATTTAACAGGCTTTGTGCGTAATTTAATTGATGGAACTGTGTATGTAGAAGCGGAAGGCGAACAAGAGAATTTAAGTAAGTTCATTGATTGGTGTTATTTGGGTTCTCCCAGGGCAAAAGTGTCGGAGGTAAATAGCGAAGAGGGGGAGTTGAAAAATTTCAGGACCTTTGAAGTAAGGAAGTAATACTTTTAACCACGAAGTGCACGAAGCTTTTGCACGAAGTTCACAAAGAGACTTCGTGTTCTTCGTGAATGAACTTAGTGTCCTTCGTGGTTTCTGCCTCTAGAAAATAAAAAAGCCCCGCAATATGCGAGGCTTTCTTTTTTTATGAGTGTTTAATTACGCTTTTATCTCAGCCAAAACATTATTCATGTTTCTTACTGCTTCTGCACTCTTATTAAATGCAGCCTGCTCATCGGCAGTTAATTTGTAATCAACGATCTTTTCCCAACCGTTCTTACCAATTATTACCGGAACACCTAAGCAAATATCTTTTTGTCCGTATTCGCCATCTAAAGCAACGCAGCACGGATGAATTTTCTTTTGATCATTTAAAATAGAATCTACCAAAGCAGCAACCGAAGCACCCGGCGCATACCAAGCTGATGTTCCTAACATACCAGTTAATGTTGCACCACCAACCATTGTATCAGCAGCTACTTTTTTCAATGCATCTTCTGCTAAGAAATTCGAAACAGGAACGCCATTCCAAGTTGCTAAGCGAGTTAAAGGGATCATAGTTGTGTCACCGTGTCCGCCAATAACTGTTCCCGAAATATCGCTTGCAGGCGCATTTAAAGCCATTGATAAATAACATTTAAAGCGTGAGCTATCTAAAATTCCACCCATTCCTATAATGCGATTCTTAGGTATTTTGCTATCTTTTAAAGCCAAATACGTCATTGTATCCATTGGATTACTTACAACGATAATAATAGCGTTTGGAGAGTGTTTTAAAACGTTAGAAGTAACACCTTTTACAATTCCGGCGTTGATCCCAATTAATTCTTCGCGGGTCATTCCCGGTTTACGAGGAATACCGCTGGTAATTACAACTACATCGCTGTTCGCTGTTTTTGCATAATCATTGGTACTACCACTGATCTTTGTATTGAATTTATTTAAAGTTGCAGTTTGCATTAAGTCTAACGCTTTACCTTCTGCAAAATTTTCTTTAATGTCTAAAATAACAACTTCACTTGCTATACGATTTAGTGCAATATATTCTGCACACGATGCACCTACATTTCCGGCGCCAACTACTGAAACTTTCATGATATTTGTTTTTAAATGATTGTAAAAATTAACTCCTTAAATATAGAAATATGCTTTTGTTCTAAAAAATAAAATTGTGCCTATTTTGGAACCCAAGCGCAGCCTTTGTAGGTCTTTTTGCCTAAAGTTATCTGCATTTTCATAGATCTGGATTCACCGGTGGTTTCTTCGGTGCAAGGCCCGGGCATGGTTTCAAAAATGGTATCCTTATGGCGAGACTCTAGCTTGAATGATTCAAAACCGTTAGGGTTTTCTATTTGATAAGTAAAATTCATTCCTTTAAGAATGATACTGTCCTTGCCATAGTCATAAACAAAACGAACTCTGTTCGCATAAAACTCGCAGATCCATCCGGGCTCACTACCTCTACCCATTAAAACAAGTGTTGTTGAATCTTTAACTGCAGGAAGGTTCTTTATGGTATCGACAGCAATTAGTGCCTCTTGTGAAGGAACATCATCTACTTTTGGTTTTTCAGGATCACTACACGAAACCAAAGTAAATACTATGATCGAAAGTAGGGTAAGTGATCTCATTTACGTTTTAAAACTTTTTCGGCCGCATCAATGATATTTACTGATTCCAAACCGTATTTTTTCATCAGATCATCAGGTGTTCCGCTTTCGCCAAAACTATCATTTACAGCAACAAATTCTTGCGGAGCCGGATGCTTGCGAGCTAATAATTGTGCAACCGAATCGCCCAAACCACCATTCATTTGATGTTCTTCGGCAGTTACAACACATTTTGTTTTTGCAACCGACTTTAAAATAGCTTCTTCATCTAATGGTTTGATGGTATGAATATTTATCAAGTCAACACTAATTCCTTTTTTCTCTAAAGCATCAGCAGCTTCAATAGCTTTCCAAACTAAATGTCCGGTAGCAATTATAGTTACATCTTTTCCTTCGTTCAATTGAACTGCTTTTCCTATTACAAATTTTTGATCGGCCGGAGTAAAATTTCCAACGGATGGTCTTCCAAAGCGTAAATACACAGGACCATGATACTCGGCAATTGCAATAGTTGCTGCTTTGGTTTGGTTATAATCACAAGGATTAATAACAACCATTCCCGGAAGCATTTTCATTAAACCAATATCTTCTAATATTTGATGTGTTGCGCCATCTTCTCCTAAAGTTAAACCTGCATGTGAAGCGCAAATTTTTACATTTTTGTGAGAGTAAGCAATGCTTTGACGAATTTGATCGTAAACACGGCCAGTACTAAAGTTTGCGAATGTGCCTGTGAATGGAATTTTACCGCCAATGGTTAAACCTGCTGCAATACCCATCATATTTGCTTCGGCAATTCCAATTTGGAAAAAACGTTCAGGATGCGATTTTTGAAACGCATCCATTTTTAATGATCCGGTAAGGTCCGCGCACAAGGCAACTACGTTAGGATTACTTTTTCCTAATTCGCTAAGCCCAGCACCAAATCCTGAGCGGGTATCTTTTTTTTCGGTAAAACTGTATTTATTCAGCAGCATAAAATATTAATATAATTGTACGTTTTGTGTAAGCCCACTTTTAATTTCAAAATTGCGTTCAATGGTTTGAATGGTTTCTTTTGCATTCTGGTACCTAAACACTACTTTGTATTTCCCGGGTTGTAAATATATAATTTCATTTGTCAATTTTTGATTCAAGTTATAAACCCATTCTACATTTTTCCCATCGTCGGTATAAACGCTCCCAAAGCCTTCGCTTAGTTTTTTAATATAAGCCAGCCCACTAGTTGGTATTTTTATCGAATTGGTTGCGCTTTGTTTGATCTCCACATCATTCATTTTAATACGCGGAAGTGTTAATATTTCAAGATCGTATTTGCCAACTATGAGTTTTTCTGTTTTGCCAAAATCCTGAACAATAAGCGTATTCATATCGCCGGCCTTACGAACAACAGTGGCGGGAAAGTTCTTTCCAATTGGGCCATCCAATTCGAGCTTCAAAAAACCTTGAGGTGCATTTAAAGGAATGGTATTATGTTTTCCACGGGTAATGCTAATATTTTTCTTTTCAATTGGAGGAATAGTATGAACTACAAGATCATATTGCAAGTCTGGATCAAGAACTAAAGTATCAGGATTGCCTTTTACATTAATGGTGTGTAAATAATTATACTTTACTGTATTTGTTCCTGCAATGTAAAAGGTCATATCCGCATCGCTCTCAGTTGGTTTTTTTGTAATGTCTAAAAGGTCAACCTGTACGGTGGTTTGCGTTAAAGCTTCTGTGGTTACCAATTTTAAGACATCTTTAAAATTCAATTCATTACTTACATCATAAAATTTTCCCATGCAAGCAAACACATCTGCAAAATTCACATTCAATCCAATGCCTATTACAAAGGGCTTTAAGAAGATCCCTTTTTTTTGCAATTGCAATGATACTTCGCAGGGATTCCCACCACATTCTTCAATACCATCGGTGATCAATATCACAAGATTCCTTACGTTCTCTTTTGGTGTAAAATCCGCAGCGCATTCCCCCAAACTATAAGCAATAGGCGTAGTTCCTGTTGGATCTAATTTTAAAATGCGTTGTTTTACCTTAAGATAATTTGTTTTTACCGGTGCAAATGGCACTTCCAGTTTTGTGTCTTTACAATCTCTTGTGGGTCTAAAATAGGTTTGATGTCCGTAACAACGCAAAGCAATTTCAAGATCAGGAATGTTTTTTAAGCTATCCAAAAATTCGCTCATTACTTTTTTGGCCACATCAATTTTCGAATTGCTGCTGCTCCATGGCGCATACATGCTGTAGCTGTCGTCGAAAATAAAAAGGATGCGGTTTGTTACTTGGGAATTAAGATCTAAGAAAATAGAAGCTAAGAAGAATAGAAGAAACTTTTTCTTAATTTGTTGCATTACAAAGATCTTAATAATCTCCTACAGTTTCAGGAATTTGCGCAAGGGCTTTTGCTAATTGCTCATCGTTAGGTGCAGAGCCATGCCATTTGTGAGTTCCCATCATGTAATCAACACCAAAGCCCATTTCGGTATGCATGAGATTCATAATTGGTTTCCCTTTGCCAATAAATGTTTTGGCGTGATTCAATCCCTTGATAACTTCATCAAGATCATTTCCGTTCTTTATATCAAGTACGGTCCAACCAAATGCTTCAAATTTTGCGCGAAGATCTCCAAGTGGAAGAACGTTATCTGTATCACCATCAATTTGACGTTTGTTGTAATCTACTGTACAGATCAAATTATCAACTTTATTTCCTGCAGCATACATGGCTGCTTCCCAAATTTGTCCTTCTTGTAATTCGCCATCACCATGTAATGAGTACACGGTCGAATTATCCTTATTTAATTTTTTTGCCAAAGCTGCTCCAATCGCAACGCTCATGCCTTGTCCTAGCGAACCCGATGCAATGCGAATCCCAGGCAAACCTTCGTGCGTAGTTGGATGTCCTTGTAAACGCGTATTGAGTTTTCTAAAAGTTGCTAATTCTTTAACGGGAAAATATCCAAAGTGCGCAAGTGTGCTGTAATAAACCGGACTAATATGTCCATTACTCAAAAAGAACAGATCTTCGTTCTTTCCGTCCATTGTAAAATTTTTTGCATCGTGTTTTAGAACGCTTCCGTAAAGGGCAACAAAATACTCAACACAGCCCAACGAACCACCCGGGTGGCCTGAGCTAACGGCGTGAACCATTCTTACAATGTCTCTTCTGATCTGCTGTGCGATCTCTTTGTTTCCTATACTGTTGGTCATTTTCAATGAAATAACGGTAAAAATACTATTAAGTAACAAGCCAAATTGCTTTGTTAAAAACAAAAATTAATGTTGAAAACTATGAGGCTCCTTAGCTTTCTTTTGCTTTAAAAGCCTTACTGTTATTGGTATATTTGCCTTCTTCTAATTGAAATTTTATGGCTTTGAAATGTGGAATTGTGGGATTGCCAAATGTGGGTAAATCAACCTTGTTTAACTGTTTAAGTAATGCAAAAGCTCAGGCAGCAAATTTTCCTTTTTGTACAATTGATCCTAATGTAGGAACTATCACCGTTCCGGATGAGCGTTTAAATAAATTGGCAGAATTGGTAAAGCCGCAAGCCATACAGCCAACTACCGTAGAAATTGTGGATATAGCAGGTTTGGTGAAAGGTGCAAGTAAGGGTGAAGGATTAGGAAATAAATTTCTAGGCAACATTCGTGAGTGTAATGCAATTTTACACGTATTGCGTTGTTTTGATGATGATAATATCATCCATGTAGATGGTAATATTAATCCTGTTCGCGATAAAGAGATCATTGATACCGAGTTGCAATTAAAGGATCTGGAATCGGTAGAGATCAAATTAAAAAAGTTTGAAAAAGCGGCTAAGATCGGTAATGATAAAGAGGCGGTAAAAACGTTTAATGTGCTTTTAAAATTAAAAGAAACTTTAGAAAGTGGAAAATCGGCTCGTGCCTGTCATTTAGAAGATAGTGAATTACCATTTATTGAAGACCTACATTTGCTTACGGTTAAGCCAGTGATGTATGTGTGTAATGTGGATGAGGCATCGGCAAAAACCGGAAACAAATATGTTGAAGCTGTTCGTGAAGCAGTGAAAGCAGAAAATGCAGAGATATTAATTATTACGGCGCAAATGGAAAGCGAAATTTCTTCTTTGGAAACCTACGAAGAAAAACAAATGTTCTTAGCCGAAATGGGATTAGATGAGCCGGGCGTAAATAAATTAATTAAGTCGGCTTATAAATTATTGGATCTTCAAACATATTTTACCGCAGGAGTAAAAGAAGTTCGCGCTTGGACCATCAACAAAGGATTTAAAGCGCCTCAAGCTGCCGGAGTAATTCACACCGATTTTGAAAAAGGATTTATTAAGGCGGAAGTAATGAGTTATAATGATTTTGTAACCTTAGGCTCGGAAGCAGCGTGCAGAGACAACGGTAAACTAAGAGTTGAAGGTAAAGAGTATGTTGTAGCAGATGGAGATGTGATGCATTTTAGGTTTAATGTATAAAATTGTTTTATGAAAAATCACGAGATAGATTATAAATTATTCGGTGAAGAAATGCAATGTGTGGAAGTAGAACTCGATCCACAAGAGCAAGTAATTGCAGAACCCGGAAGTTTTATGATGATGAACGATGGGATCAAAATGGAGACCTTGTTCGGCGATGGAAATGAAAAAGGAATTTTAGATAAATTATTTTCGGCCGGAAAAAGAATGTTAACCGGCGAGAATTTATTTATGACGGTGTATACAAATACAGTTCAGGATAAACGCCGAGTTACATTTGCAGCACCTTATGCCGGAAAAATAATTCCCTTAGATCTTTCAAAATTGGGCGAGAAAGTTATTTGCCAGAAAGATAGTTTTTTAGCAGCGGCCAAAGGCGTAGCGGTTGGA